>JAFQPC010000140.1 GCA_017411935.1 Clostridia bacterium
AGTACCGTTTCGGAAGGGGATCGTTATAAATACAAAATCCATTCGTGGGGACGGGAGATTTTAAAAGCTGACCCATATGGAGTTTCTGCGGAGCTTCCGCCCGATACGGCAAGCATTGTCGCATCCATCGACGGTTATCGGTGGCGCGATCGCGGATGGATGGAATACCGTAGCTCAAAGCGAAGGAAGATGCATTCTGAGCCGATGAATATTTATGAACTTCATCTTGGCTCTTGGAAACGGCACGATGACGGCTCGTATTTCTCTTATGGAGAGCTTGCCTCTGAGCTTGCACCGTACGTTAAGCAGATGGGTTATACGCATGTGGAGCTTTTGCCCGTGATGGAACATCCCTTTGACGGCTCTTGGGGATATCAGGTTTGCTCCTATTACGCACCGACAGCACGCTTTGGTACACCAAAGGAGTTTATGGCATTTGTTGATTCGATGCACGAAGCGGGCATCGGAGTAATTCTCGACTGGGTTCCCGCACATTTCCCGAAGGACGAGCACGGTCTGTATGAATTTGACGGGCGTCCCTTGTATGAGTACCAAGGGTACGATCGGATGGAGCATGCCGGCTGGGGAACGAGACGATTTGATGTCGGACGAAACGAGGTGGAATGTTTCCTCGTATCGAATGCCGATTTTTGGCTCAGAAAATATCACGTGGACGGATTGCGCGTTGATGCGGTTGCTTCGATGCTTTATCTTGATTATGATAAAAAGCCGGGCGAGTGGATTCCTAACGTTTACGGTGATCATCGTTGCCTTGAAGCAATTGCGTTTTTTCAAAAGCTCAATTCTTATATCAAAGAAGAATTTCCCGACGCATTGATGATTGCAGAGGAATCAACGGCTTGGGCGAACATTACGAGCTTTGAAAATGATGGGCTTGGTTTTGATATGAAATGGAATATGGGATGGATGAATGATACTCTCAGCTATGCTGAGCTTGATCCCATTTACCGAAAGTATCATCATGACAAGCTGACTTTTTCGCTCACGTATGCCTTTGGAGAGAAATATCTCTTGCCGATCTCTCACGACGAGGTCGTGCACGGAAAAAAATCATTGTTGGATAAAATGTCGGGTGATTATTGGCAAAAGTTTGCCAGTACCCGCGCGTTTCTCGGCTATATGATGACCCATCCCGGAAAAAAGCTTTTGTTTATGGGATCTGAGATCGGTCAATTCAAAGAGTGGGATCATAACGGACAGGTAGAGTGGTTTTTGCTCGACTACGAGGCGCACGCAAAGCTTCAGTATTATGTCGCAGAGCTGAATCATTTTTATCTGAAGACGCCCGCACTGTGGGAGATCGACGATTCTTGGAATGGGTATCAATGGATCGATGCCGATAACCGAAGTCAGAGTATCGTCTCTTTCCGAAGAATCGATCAGAGGGGACGGGAAGTGATCGTTTTGATTAATTTTACGCCCGTGGCGAGAGAGGAGTTTCTTCTCGGTGTTCCGTCGGCGGGTGTTTATGAGGAGATATTTAATTCCGACCGAGAGGAATTTGGCGGAAGCGGCGTTATCAATCTTGGGGATCTGACGAGCACGGGCGTACCGTGGAATAATTCCGAGGATTCACTCAAGCTTCGCGTTCCACCGCTCGGAATGCTTGTATTGCAATATAAAAAGAAGTACTAATTATTTACAAAATCAATAAATAACGGAGGAAATTATGTTCAGAAAAAAAGAATGTGTCGCGATGCTTTTGGCAGGCGGACAAGGAAGCAGACTCTATGCACTGACAGAAAAAAATGCAAAACCCGCGGTTTCATTCGGCGGAAAATACCGTATTATTGACTTTACTCTTTCTAATTGTGTCAATTCCGGTTTTGATACTGTGGGTGTCCTTACCCAGTATCAGCCGCTTGTGCTCAATGATTACATCGGAAACGGTCTTCCGTGGGATCTGGACCGTTCTTGGGGCGGAGTGAAGATTCTTCCCCCGTATCAGGGAAAGAAAGGGGCGGATTGGTACAAAGGAACTGCAAATGCGATCTATCAGAATATGCAGTTTATTGATCGCTATGATCCAGAGTATGTTCTCATTCTTTCGGGTGACCATATCTACAAGATGGATTATGCCAAAATGCTGGATTATCACAAGAAGATGAATGCCGACTGCACGATCGCTGTCATTGACGTTCCTTTGAAGGAAGCAAGCCGTTTTGGTATTATGAGTACCGAAGAAGACGGAAAGATCTATAAATTTGCCGAAAAGCCAAAGAATCCCGACAGTACAAAAGCGTCGATGGGAATTTATATTTTCTCAAAGGACGTGCTGTTCCGCTATTTGAATGCGGACGCGCAAGATCCCGAAAGCTCGAATGACTTCGGTAAAAATATTATTCCCGCAATGCTTGCCGCAAAAGAGAGGATGTACGCATATCCTTTCTCGGGCTATTGGAAAGATGTCGGTACGATCTCCTCGCTGTGGGAGGCAAATATGGACCTGTTGGGTGAAATTCCGAGTCTTGATTTGCACGACGAGGAATGGCGAATTTATTCGCGTCACGAATCACATGCACCACAGTTTGTAGGAAGCAGCGCGGTGGTGAATAATAGTTCGATCACTGAGGGATGCGAGATCTACGGAACGGTACGCAACTCGGTGCTTGGTGCAGGTGTTTGTATCAAAGAGGGGGCGGTCGTCAGCAATTCCGTGATTATGGATAACGTTACGGTAGAGACGGGCGCGAAGATCAATTATTCTATTGTCGATGAGGAAACTACGGTCGGTGCGTATGCATCCATCGGTGCTGTACAAAAGAAAGCGAAGGGAATTACCGTCATTGCCGCAGGACTTGATATTCCCGAACATTCTGTTATCGGAGACAACGAAATGATTTCGGAAGTTGCTCAGATTCAAACGAAGGAGGAAATGTAAGATGGAAGTTGCAGGATTGATTTTTTCGAATATTCACGATTCGTCGATCTCTGAACTGACGAATATTCGCACGATGGCATCAGTTCCGTTTGGTTGCCGTTACCGTTTGATTGACTTTGCACTCTCGAATATGGTGAATTCGGGAATTACAAAGATCGGTATTATTACACATAATAACTATCAGTCGCTGATGGATCATCTTGGTACAGGAAAAGACTGGGATCTTGCCAGACGTTCTGGCGGTATCAAAATCCTTCCTCCGTTCTTTAATACATACGACAATTCGAATGGCGGCCGTTTGTATACCTCTCGTTTGGAAGCGCTTATGGGTGTTTCGAGCTTTATTTCGCGGTGCAGTGAAGACCATCTTGTTCTTTCGGACTGTGACGGAATTTGTAATATTGATCTTTCCGATGCGATCGATCAACACGTGAAGAATAACGCCGATCTTACGATCATTACCCGCAAGGTAACGGTGGGCATTGACGATATTCCCGAGCGAAGCAAGGTGATTACCGCGAATGAAAGCGGACGTGTAACCGATGTTACGAACTATATGAAGGGCGAAGAAGTAAAAGAGATCAGTACCAATATTATGATCGTCAGTCGTATGTTCTTGCTCAATGCCATTGGCGATGCAGGTGCCCACGGATATAGCGATTTTTATCGCGATATCGTTGCAAAACGCGCAGGAAAGGCAAGAATTTTCCGCTATCTCTATGAAGGAATCTTTATTCAGATCACTTCGCTTGAGAGTTATTTTGCTAATTCGATGAAGCTCTTGTCCCCTGAGGTTCGCAACGGATTGTTTGATGTGAAGCACCGCCCGATCTACACGAAGCTTCGTAACTCTGCGCCGACTCGCTATACCGAGGACGCACAGGTTCGTAACAGCTATGTCGCTGACGGATGTGTGATTGAGGGTGTTGTGGAAAATTCGATCCTTTTCCGCGGTGTTCAGGTAGGCAAGGGAACTGTAGTGAAAAACTGCGTTCTCCTGCAAGATACCTTTACGGGAAATAATGTCAATCTGAATTGTGTGATCGCCGATAAAAACGTCGTGATTCGCGACGGAAGAATGCTTTCGGGTCACGAATCGATGCCGTTCTTTATCCCCAAGGGAAGCATGGTATAAGACGGAGGATACGATGAAAAAGATTTTATTGATTGGAGCGGAGGCAATGCCGTTTGCCGCTACGGGCGGTCTCGGAGACGTTCTTGGTTCTTTGCCCACGTCACTTTGTGAAGCGGGGGGAGACGAGGTGGACGTTCGAGTGGTGCTTCCTCTCTATGGCGCAATTTCCGCAACATGGCGTGAGCAGATGACTCTCGTGGTCGAGTATGAGGTCTGCTTATCGTGGCGGCGACAGTATTGCGGCGTATACCGTCTTTACAAAGATGGTGTCACCTATTATTTTATTGATAACGAATACTATTTTAATCGTGATACTCTGTACGGCTGTTTTGATGACGGTGAACGTTTTGCATTCTTCTGCAAAGCAGCGATTGATATGCTTGGGGTCATTGGATTTTATCCTGATATTATTCATGCTCACGATTGGCAGGCAGCCCTCAGTTTGATTTATCTCGATCGCAAATATCGACAGATCGAGGGCTATGAATCGATCAAAACCATCTTCACGATTCATAACATTGAGTATCAGGGGAAATATGATTTCTGGATTCTCGGCGATGTCTTTGAGTTGAGTGATGCCGATCGTTCGATCGTGGAATACGACGGTTGCATTAACTTAATGAAGGGCGCAATCGTATGTGCCAACCGTGTCAGCACAGTCAGCCCACGATATGCAGAGGAGATCCGAAGTGCCGAATACGCGCACGGATTACACCCGATCTTGGAAGAAAATTCATATAAGCTTTGCGGAATTCTGAACGGAATTGATTATGAATACTACAATCCCGAGAAGGATACGGCTATCAAAAAGAATTATACGTGGCAATCGCTTTCCTCAAAATATGAAAATAAAAAAGCATTACAAGAGGAGTTGGGTCTTCCCATACGTTCCGACGTACCGATGCTTTCGATTATTTCAAGACTTGCCTCTCATAAAGGTCTTGACCTTATTTCGGAAATCGTGTATAATGTAATGAGAGAGCAGGATGTTCAGCTTGTGATCTTAGGAAAAGGTGAAAGTCGTTATGAAACATTTTTTGTCGGCTTGCAAGAAGCATTTCCGAACAAGGTTCGTGCGCTTATTACCTATGACCGCGAGCTTTCTAAACGAATTTATGCCGCAAGCGATATTTTCCTGATGCCCTCAAAGAGTGAGCCTTGTGGGCTTTCGCAGATGATCGCGTCGCGTTACGGTGCGATTCCCGTGACCAGAGAAACGGGCGGTCTTTATGATTCTATCAAGCCCTATTGGGAAGATAAGGGAACAATACACGGCAACGGCTTTACCTTTGCCAACTACCGTTCCGAGGAGCTTGAAGATCGCACGAATGCTGCCATTGAACTTTGGCGAAGTGAGGAAAAGAGAAACAAACTGATCGTGCGTATTATGCAAACCGATTTTTCTTGGAAAGCTTCGGCACTCCAATATTTGGAGACTTATGCCTCCCTTTGAGTTTTTGTTGACAAAATAATTTATTCCGCCGTGTGGCGATACCGATGTTTCGGTAGAAGAAAGGAACCTGAAAATATGAACAACCCCCTAACAAGATCCGAAGTAAAGGAAAACATTGAAGTAAAGCTTTCCCGTTATTTTGGATGTACCCCCAGCGAAGCATCCCGTGATCAAATGTATAAGACGGTCACTATGACGATCAAGGATATTTTGACCCAAAAACGAGGCGACTTTAAGCAGGAAGTTAACACCAAAGGAGCAAAGCGTGTCTATTATATGTGTTTGGAGTTCCTTTTGGGACGTTCTCTTAAGACCAATCTTTGTAACCTTGGACTGGAAGATACCTATGCAAAGGTTCTCAAAGAATATGGCTTTGAGCTTGAGGACGTTCTTGACTGCGAATCGGACGCAGGTATTGGTAACGGTGGACTTGGAAGTCTTGCCGCTTGCTTTATGGACTCTCTTTCTTCGCTGGATTATCCCGCAACAGGCTTTTCCATTTGCTACGAGTAGGGCTTTTTCAAGCAGAAGCTGGTAGACGGTATGCAGGTGGAGCTTCCTGACATTTGGTTGCCCGGCGGAGAGGTTTGGCTTGTACCGAGAACCGACCGTATTTATCACGTGAAGATGGGTGGACACGTTCGTGAAAATTGGAAGGATGGACACCTTGAAATTCTTTACGAAGACTGCGAGGATATTGAAGCCGTTCCGTACGATATGATGATTTCGGGCGCAGACAGTCAAGCGGTCAGCCAGCTTCGTTTGTGGCGTGCAAGAGATACGCACAATTTCAATATGGGGCTCTTTACCCAAGGACAGTACACCAAAGCAATGGAAGAGAGCACCAATGCTGAAATTATTTCTAAGGTGCTTTACCCCTCGGATAACCATATCGAAGGAAAACTTTTGCGCCTGTCTCAGCAGTATTTCCTCGTTTCGGCATCTTGTCAGAGTATCATCCGCGATCATATGGCGGTTTACGGAACACTCGACAATTTTGCGGATAAGGTGGCAATTCATATCAACGACACGCATCCCGCGCTTTGTATTCCCGAGCTGATGCGTATTCTGATTGATGATTATTTTTATTCTTGGGAACGTGCGTGGGATACGGTTGTCAAGATCTGCTCTTACACCAATCACACGGTCATGCCCGAGGCACTTGAAACCTGGAACGAAGATCTTTTCCGTTTGAAGCTTCCGAGAATTTATATGATCATCAAGGAAATTAATGAGCGTTTCTGCCGCGATGCCTGGGCAGCATTTCCCGGTAACTGGAATAGAATTTCCAAGATGAGCATTGTTGGCTACGGACAGATCCGTATGGCAAATCTTTGTGCGGTTGGATGTCATTCGGTCAATGGCGTTTCCAAGCTCCATTCGGAGATTTTGGTCAAGTCGATCTTTAAAGATTTTTATGCAATGTATCCCGACCGTTTCTGTAACGTCACGAACGGAATCGCACATCGCCGTTGGCTGTGCTATTCGAATCCTCAATTGGCGGAGCTTTTGGATAATACCATCGGAACGGGTTACCGCCATCATCCCGAGGAGCTTTCGGAATTTGCAAAATTTGCGGATGATGCCTCAATTCTTTCCGAGGTTCGAAGAATCAAGCACGAAAATAAGGTTGAATTTTCCAACCGTCTTTACAAGAAGACGGGAAAGGCGCTTGACACCCATTCGGTGTACGACGTTCACATCAAGCGCTTGCACGAATACAAGCGTCAGCTTTTGAACGTACTCAATATTATCGGACTTTATCTTGAGATCAAAGAAAATCCCACCAAGGATTTTCAGCCGCAGACCTTCCTCTTTGGCGCAAAAGCGGCCCCCGGATATTATATGGCAAAGAATATCATCAAGCTGATCTATTGTCTTGGACGTGAGATCGACAGCGATCCCGTCGTACGTGAAAAGCTTGCGGTGGTCTTCCTTGAGGATTACAATGTCAGCCTTGCCGAGGCGCTGATCCCCGCTGCCGAGATCAGTGAACAGATCTCTCTGGCAGGAAAGGAAGCAAGCGGTACCGGTTGTATGAAGCTGATGATCAACGGCGCGATGACGATTGGTACGCTTGACGGTGCCAACATTGAAATGCTCGCTGCGGCAGGCAAGGAGAATATGTATATCTTCGGCTTGACGAGCGCAGAAGTGGATGATATTTGGCTTCGTGGCTATAACTGTGCCGAGTATTATGCGGGGAACGAGCGGTTGCAAAAGATCATTCAGTCACTCAACATTGGATTTGCAGGAGAATCCTTTGCGGAGATCGCAAACTATCTTCTGACAGGTCCCGGTATTGCCGATCCTTATATGTGTCTCGCTGATTTTGAATCCTATCGGACGACGCATGAACGTGCCATCAAGGATTACGCAGATAAGGAAAAGTGGAACCGTATGTCGCTGATGAATATTGCGTCGGCAGGATACTTTGCAGCAGACCGTTCGATCAACGAATATGCGGAAAAGATCTGGCATTTGGAGCGAATGGTGAAGGGCAAATAAGCAAATGGGACAAAGGAACGATCAATGCTAACAAAACTTACCGTGTCGGCGATGCCGACAATTCTGAAATACGTTGACGGAAAAGACGCCTCCTTGCGAGGTGCCTTTTCCGTCGAGGAAATTATCGATTTTACTGTTCTTGTACCGAGAAAGCTTGGCGCTTCTGCGGTCGTTCTTCGTATTTGTAAGGACGGCGAAGGCGATCGCGATCTTCCGCTGTTGTTTGCAAAAACCACGGAAGGTATCGATGAATATAGCATCTCGCTTTCTTGCAAAGAACTTTGCGGTGGGGAAGAGAGCGGACTCTTCTTTTATGAATTTTTGTTTTTGCGCGGCTTTGATACCCTCTTTACCGTAACGCAGAATCAAGTGGATTTTACGTTGGAATCCTATTCCTCGCAACGCTTTGCACTTTCTGTGTATTCTTTCGATCATACCGTCCCTGCGTGGTTCTCGGGAAGGATTATGTATCACGTATTCGTGGACCGATTCTTCCGCGGAAGCGGTGCTGTCGAAGAACGTGATGATGTGATTATCAACGAAGATTGGGAAAATGGAATTCCGCAGTATCCCGAAAAAAACGGAGATGTCCTTGCCAACAATATGTTCTTTGGCGGAAATCTTTGGGGAATTGCCGAGAAGATGGACTATTTAAAGTCGCTCGGTGTTGGAATTCTTTATTTGAGCCCGATTTTTCGCTCCTATTCCAATCACAAATACGATACGGGAGATTATTTGGAAATTGACGGAATGTTTGGTGGCGAAGAAGCCTTTCGGCATCTTATCAAGTGCGCCAAAGAAGCCGATATTCGTATCGTCTTGGACGGTGTCTTCAATCATACGGGCAACAACAGCCGTTATTTTGACCGTTTTGGTGAATATGGAGGCGGCGGTGCTTACGGCAATCCCGATTCGCCGTATCGAAACTGGTATTGTTGGTCGCCCGACGGCTCCAAATATGAGACTTGGTGGGGAATTGAGATCCTTCCCAAGCTTAATCCGCAAAGCAAAGAGTGCCGTGACTTTTTAGCGGGACGCGGCGGTGTTGCAGAGCGGTATATCAAAATGGGAATTGACGGTTGGCGTCTTGACGTTGCTGATGAGCTTTCAAATGAATTTTTGTTTGAGCTTCGCGATACGGTCAAGAATGCCTCGAACGGCGAAGGAATCATTATTGGTGAAGTGTGGGAAAATGCCGCGCTCAAAGAAGCATACGGACACAGAAGGCAGTATTTTGGCGGAAAACAGCTGGATAGTGTTATGAACTATCCCCTTAGAAACGGGATCTTGTCATATCTCTTGGATGGTGATGCTACATTCTTGGCTGACATTTTGAAAGAGATTTACGCCACCTATCCAAGATGTGTTTGCGATGCTTTGATGAATCTCTTGGGGACGCACGATACCGAACGAATTTTGACAGTATTAGGAGAAGGCAACGATCGTAACTTTGAGGAAAGTAACGAAATTCTTTCTACCAAACATTTGACCGAAATACAATATCAAAAAGGAATCGCACTTTTGAAAATGGCAGCAACGATTCAATATACTGTATACGGTGTTCCGTCGGTCTTTTATGGAGACGAAGCGGGGCTTGAGGGGTATCACGATCCTTTCTGTCGCCGTCCGTATCCTTGGGGCAGAGAAAACCAAGATCTCTTGAGGTTTTATCAAAGCCTCGGTAAGATTCGAACGAGTCATTCTGCGTTCGAGGCGGGAGATTTTGCGATTGATGTGGCAGAGAATGGATTTCTCGCATATACAAGGTGGAATGAAAAAGAGAAAATTACGGTGCTTGTCAACCGTGACAGTGTTGAGCACGCATTTGATTTAAACGGTGTGGACCTTTTGAGCGATTCCGTCTATTCGGGCGTGATTTTGCCCAATACCGTACAGGTGATCCTTCACTCGACAGCAAAGGAGAAGAAACTCTGATGGGACTGTTTGGAAAAACGATTAAAAAATTGACAAAAAGCAAAAACCCCGAAAGTAAACAATTTCGTTGGGATATGGCTCGCTCGATCAGCGGACAGCATATTCGTTACGTGACCGAAAAAAAGAATGACGTTGATGAAGTCATTGGACGAAACGGAGGAATCAATCTGCGCGAGGACGAGCTGATCCTTTATGCATCGTCCGACGTGGTATTTCGTGCAAAGGTAGAGCAGCTTCAAATTTGGGAGCTGCTCTCCAAGGACGGTGTGGTTTTGACGGGGCCCGACCTGGAACACGGAGAAGAGGTTCGTACGGTCATTGCTTATTATGTTTATTATAGAAAATAATATAAAATAAAATTTCAGGAGACATTATTATGATTCGTGCTATCGCAAATTTGATCTGGTTTATTTTCGGAGGTTTGGTTTTGGGGCTTTTGTGGAGCCTTGCGGGTTTGTTCCTTTGTATTACCGTTATAGGAATTCCCCTTGGTCTTCAATGCTTTAAGGCTGCCAAGCTTTCCTTCTTTCCTTTTGGAAAAAAGGTGGATCTCAAATTTTCGGAGCATCCCATTGCGAATATGATCTGGGTGTTTGTCGGCGGTTGGATCTTGGCCATTGCGTACTTAGGAATGGGACTTTTGAACTGCATCACTGTGATCGGTATTCCCAACGGAATTCAGTGCTTTAAGATGACGAAGCTTGCTTTTGCTCCGTTTGGTGCAAAAATTGTCAAGAAATAAAAAGATAAAAAGGTCGCGATCTAAATATAGCGACC
>JAFQPC010000141.1 GCA_017411935.1 Clostridia bacterium
CAGCTCCTTACGATATACTGATTATAGCATAAACGAAATCAAAAATCAAGGAGATTTTTATGAAAAAAGGAATCAGTATTTGGTCGTTCCCTCAGCAAAGCCTCAAAGAAAATCTCGCGCTTGCCAAAGACGCGGGATTTGACGGTGTCGAGCTTGCGCTCGACGAGACAGGCGAGCTCACCCCCTCGACGAGCGAGCGTGAGCTTCTTAGCATCAAGCGCACCGCCGAAGATCTCGGGCTCGAAACCTACAGCCTTGCCTGCGCGCTTGGCTTTGACTACCCGATCACCGATGACGATCCCACCGTCCGTGCCAAGGCGCGCGACCTTGTCAAGCGTCAGCTCTTTGCTGCAAAGACGCTCGAGTGCAACTCGATCCTCGTGATCCCCGGCTGTGTCTGTGCCGACTTTATCGACCCGATGCGCATCGTTGATTATGAGACGGCGTACGAGCGTTCCCTCGAAACCTTCCGTGAGCTCAAAGCTGACGCAGAGGCATACGAGATCAACATCGGACTTGAAAACGTATGGAACAAATTCCTGCTCTCCCCAATCGAAATGCGCGACTTTATCGACAAGATCGATTCTCCCTTTGTAGGAAGCTATCTCGACATCGGAAACACCGTTGCCAACGGCTATCCTGAGCACTGGATCAAGACGCTCGCACACCGCATCAAAAAGGTCCACTTCAAGGATTACCGCCGCGAAGCAGGCGGTCTCTGCGGCTTTGTCGATCTGCTTGCGGGCGACGTCAATTATCCCGCCGTCACCGAAGCGCTTGCCGCGGTCGGCTACGACGATTGGGTCACCGCCGAAATGATCCCCAACTACAAATATTACACCGAAGCGATCATCTATAATACGTCCTGTTCGATGGACAAGATCTTAGGGAGGAAATAAGTAATGTTAAAAATTGGTCTTATCGGTTGTGGTTTTATGGGTGCGATGCACGCAAGCTGCTATAAAAACATCCAAGGTGTCGAGCTCGCTGCCGTGGCAGACGTGCGCCGCGAAAAGGCGAAAGATCTTGCAAACGGCACGAACGCCGTCATTTATACGACGGGAAAAGAGCTTCTTGAGAACGCCGAGGTTGACGTCATTGACATTTGTCTTCCTACCTATCTTCACGCCGAGCACGCACTGCTTGCGATGGACAAGGTCGACTACCTCTTTATTGAAAAGCCCGTCGCGCTCACGGTTGCCGAGGGCGACGCGCTGATCGCCAAAGCAAAAGAAACGAATACGCAACTTCAGATCGGTCAGGTCATTCGATTCTGGGACGAGTACGTAGCACTCCGTAAAATGGTAGAAAGCGGTACTTACGGAAAGGTCGTTAACGCAAACTTCCGACGCATCAGCCCCGTTCCCACGTGGGGCTTTGAGGATTGGCTCCTCGACGCAAGCCGCTCGGGCGGTGCGGCGCAGGACCTTCATATCCACGACGTTGACTACACCCTCTCGCTCTTTGGAGAGCCAAAGGAATATTTCTCGGTCAAGAACACCTTGGGAGAGAAAAACTCCTACGTCAATACCCTTATGCAATACGACGGATTCGTCGTTACCGTCGAGGGAACGTGGGGACTTCCCGCCTCGCACCCTTTTGAGGCGACCTTCCGTGTTGTCTTTGAAAATGCCGTCATTGAAAACGCGGGCGGAAAGTTTATGCGCTACGATGCCGAAGGCGCGCACGAGATCACGATCGAGAAAGCAGATCTCGGCGTTGGCGTTGTCGGCGGTAATATTTCCGACCTCGGCGGATACTACAACGAGCTTTGCTATTTCTGCGAAAAAGCAATGAAAGGCGAACCCATTGAACAGGCAACGCTCTCGGATGCCGTTACATCGCTCAAGTTCGTTCGCAAAGAGATCGGGTTTGCGGACTAACCTAAAAATTCATATTTAAATTTCAAAAAAACATTGACTTTCCCTCTGTTTCGTGATATAATGCCCTCGAACGAAGCAGGGGAGATCTTTTCTTCCTCAAAACGCAAAGGAGACTTAACGATGACCGAACTGATTTTCAGTTTTGATACCGAGGATCCCGTACATTCCGAAGGCGCGGACGGCATTCTCAGAAACGCCCAGACGCTGACAAACGCAGGCGTTGTTGGTTGCTTCAACACCGTTGGCGTGCTTGCCAAATCCCTGAAGGAATGGGGACGCGAGGACGTGATCGAGGCGATGAAGAAGCACGAGATCGACATTCACACCAACCGCCACACCTTCCACCCCGACGTCAACGAATATACCGACCTCTCGGACTTTGACGGTGCGCTCGCGCTCTTTCTTGCCGACGAGGGCGAGTGCCTTGATACTCTCCGCGAGACCTTTGGTGTGACCGACTTCCCTGCCGCCTGTCCCCCGGGAAACAACTGCTCCTACCTTGCGCACTACGGATATGCAAA
The DNA here is from genome assembly GCA_017411935.1 of Clostridia bacterium. Classification (GTDB taxonomy): domain Bacteria; phylum Bacillota; class Clostridia; order Oscillospirales; family CAG-272; genus HGM12713. The sequence continues at coordinate 2,405 of JAFQPC010000141.1, forward strand.
AATGGGCATTCCCGTCTATACGGGAGACGCAGTCTATGACAGTGTGAAAGGTCGTCCGCTCTCGTTCTGTAATATCTATTCTCTGCAATATAACGTCTCTCTCGAAAAGAATCTCTTCACCGCCGACGAGGCGCGTCTTCGTGAGATCCTTGACGAGCTTGCCAAGAGAGATGTCGCTGTGATCTATCACCACCCCAACCGCGCCTACTTCAAGCAGTATTGGGATCTGATCAACTTCAACAAGAAGAACACCCCCAAGGAAGAATGGACGCTCAGCCCCCGTCACACCGACGAGGAGATCGACACCTTCTTTGCGAACTTTGCGAAGCTGATCAAAATGATTCAGGACGACCCCCGATTCCATATCACGACCTACCGTGAGCTTGGCGAGAAATACAAAACCGAAAGAATACTTCACAAGAGCGATCTTTCTGCTATTCAAGCACAGCTGGACGAGGAGCTCTTCCCCGTCACCACCCCCGACTCCTTCTGTCTTTCGGATATTTTCCTCGCCTGCCGCGATTTTCTTCGCGGCAAGACGCAGCACAAGTGCGGCTTTGTGTACGGATTTCTCGAAACGCCGTATGCGATCACCGAGCCCGTCACCGTCACGGCAGAGCAGATGAGAGCATCCACCAAGTGGATCCCCGAGGGACGTTTTCTTCCCGATTTCATCTACGTGGACGACAAAAAGCTCGGTCCTGCCGATTGGCTACGTGCCGCGCTTGCCGTTCTTTCGGGCGAGAATACCGTCACCGTCGAACCCGCTCCGTGGCAGATCGACCTCGAAAAGATTCCGGGGATCACTTATACCTACCGTGGCACGTGGTTGCACTGTGACAATTTTGAAGACAATCAGCTCTCGAAGCGTCAGAGACTCCAGTCTTGGACACTCCGTTTGCCGAAAGATACGAACCGTTATATTCTCTAAAAAAATACGGCGGAGGTTCCATTGGAACCTCCGCCACTCTTTTTTCTTTTAAGCAAAATGAAGCTCTACCGAAGAAGGAAGTCTTGCGGTATCTTTTGAAATTGCCTGCCACTCCTCTTGCGTTCCCTCAAAATAAATATCGGTCAAGCCATTGCAAAACTCAAAGGCAAAGTCGCCGATCTCGGTAACGCTCTTGGGAATTGTGATGGTCGTCAATCCGATGCAATAATAGAACGCTCCTTCTCCGATGCTTTCCACTCCCTCGGGAATCGTAACGCCCGTCAAACGAACGCAGGAATAGAACGCTCCGTCGGCAATCGTTTTCGTTCCTGCCTTGACCGAATACTCACCGACGATCGGTGTCAGCGTGTCGGTTTCCGCTGCCATTGCCTTGATCAGATAATTTCCAAGATACAATACCTTATTCTCCCAATTGCTCTCGGTATCGTAAAATTTCGTATGATAAAAGGCATCGTTTCCGATCTTCGTTACGCCGTCGGAAAGCAGGATCGTTTCCAACAGCACACAATTTTCAAAGGCACTTGCTTCGATCGTCGTGACCTCTGCGGGAATCTCGATCGCGGTCAGCTGTCTACAATCCTTAAATGCCGCTTTGCCAATGCTTTTGATCGTATCGGGCATCGTTACCTCTGCCAAACGATCACAGGATCTGAAGCATTCCTCCTCAATACGCAACACGTTCCCGGGGATCCAAATACTTGTCAGCGCATCGCAATCACGGAATGCTCCGTCGCCAATGGACGTAACGCTATCGGGGATCGTGATGCTCGTCAAATTGGCGCAACCAAGGAATGCTCCTGCGCCAATGCTCCGCATTTCGTAAGGAATTTCAAAGGTAGAAGCGACCTTTCCGGGCGCGTAGTGAACCAACTCGTAATTTTCCTTGTGATAAAGATTTCCGTCGATCGACTCGTATTTTTGGTTTTGCGATGCCACCGAAATGTTGGTGAGCGACGTGCAATAACCAAACACACCCTCTCCGATCTTCGCAATACTTGCGGGTAAGGTAATGCTGCCAAGCGCCGTACATTCCTCAAACGCACCGTCGCCGATATTTGTCACCGTGTTCGGGATCACAATGTTTTTCAGCTTCGTACAGCCGTAAAACGCGCTCTCGGCAATGCTTGTTACCTTTTTCGTTTGGTAGGTTGCGGGAATCTCGATCGTCTGGGCAGCGATTTCGGTGCCGACCGAGACCTCGTAGCTTCCGTCGCTAAGTAACGTATATTTCAAGCCTTTCGGTTCTTCTTCCTGCTTTTCTTCTTTTTCTTCTTTCTTTTCCTCTGCCTTTGGCGTCTCTGTCTCTGCTTCGGGGGTCTTCGATGCACACGAAGCAAACACACCGACGATCATCGAAAGGCAAAGCAACAGGCAGAAAATTTTTATGATCGTTTTCATTCAAAAATCCTCCTTAAACGGTATATATTTATTGTACCACAAAGCCCCCAAAAAGTAAATAGTCCTCCTCATTTTTCTCACTCCCCTCTTTTTCCATCCATATACTGTTACGGGAAAGTCTTCCAACAAGAAATCCTATTTGTATTGTTTAAATTCTTCCGAGCACGGGAAAAATAACCTTGTAAGGAAAAACAAAACTTGGAGTGTGAAATATGATGAGTGTCAAACGAGGAGATATTTATTACGCCGACTTAAGTCCCGTCGTCGGCTCAGAGCAGGGCGGTCTTCGCCCCGTGCTCATTATCCAGAACGACGTGGGCAACCGTTACAGCCCTACCGTCATTGCCGCCGCCATTACCTCTCGGATGGGAAAAACCAAGCTTCCCACCCATATTGACATTACCGCGGACAAGGTTGGACTTGCCAAGGATTCGATCGTTCTCTTGGAGCAGGTACGTACGCTGGACAAACGAAGACTCAAAGAAAAAATGGGACATCTTGACGAGTCAATGATGAACGCCGTCAACGCCGCCATTGCCGTCAGCTTCGGTCTCGGTGACCGTGCCGAAGCCATTGGGCGGAGCACCCAAAGCCCCGCGATCGGCTCAACTCCCCCCTCAACGAGCCGTCCGCCCGAAATCACCTGAATTTTCAAAAAAAACGAGAATTTTTCTCAAAATCTTCACATTTATTTGATACAATGAAAAAAATCAAATAAAGGAAATGAAATTGTATGAAATATTCGGAAAATTACGAAATTCGGTGGCATGATACCG
>JAFQPC010000142.1 GCA_017411935.1 Clostridia bacterium
AGGATCGCGGGAACCATGGCGATGAAGCCCTGAGGTACGCATTCCATTGATTCCTTGAAAGAGATCACACGGCGGAATATCATATAAATGATGATGGCAACGAGCGCCACAAGACCGCCCCAAGGCAGACCGACGGTTGCGTCGGTATTTGCAAATGCGTCAACAAAGTTTGCACCGTCGAACATTCCGCCAACGTAAACAAGCGCAAAGATACAAGCGACGATGAGGAAAACGACGGGAAGCACGAGGTCGATCACGCGACCCTTGGTAGAGGGCGCAACTTCAACCGATTCGTTCTTTTCACCGCAGGTGTAAAGGTCGCCGTTCTCAATGGCATTCTGCTCATGAAGTCTCATTGAGCCGTAATCAAATGCCATGATCGAAATCGCTACGACAAAGACGAGTGTGAGGATCGAATAGAAGTTGTAGGGGATCGCTTTGATAAAGAGCGAAAGTCCCTGACCTTCGGGAGCATATCCCGAAACAGCGGCTGCCCAGCTCGAGATCGGAGCGATCATACAAATGGGAGCAGCGGTTGCGTCGATGAGGTAGGAGAGCTTTGCGCGCGAGATGCGCTTGCTGTCGGTGACGGGGCGCATGACCGAGCCGACCGTCAGACAGTTGAAGTAGTCGTCAACGAAGATCAGTACGCCAAGAAGGAAGGTCGCGAGCATTGCGCCCGTTCTCGACTTGATGTGCGTTTTTGCCCAGTTTCCGAATGCAGCAGAACCACCTGCTTTGTTGATCAGGGCAACGATGATGCCGAGCTCAACAAGGAAGATGAAGATTCCCGCGCTGTCTGCTACGGCAGAGATCAGACCTTCGTTGATAATGCCGTCGAGCGTTCCCGTAAAGGAAAAATCCGACCAGAGCAGGGCACCCGAAAGGATACCGATAAAGAGGGAACTGTAAACTTCTTTCGTGATCAGCGCCAGACCAATGGCGATGACAGGGGGAAGCAGTGCCCAGAGGGTTCCGCGAACCTCAGCTTCGCCGCCACAGGTTTCGCAGTCGGCAACCGTTCCGTCACAGTCGGGACAGGGGACGGTTCCGTTTGCCGCGTCGGTTATTCCTGCTACGACAAGCAGCGCGATGATGATTATAACCGCGGACAAAAGTAAAATTTTCTTTGAATTTGTCATAAGACCTCCTAAAATAAGTCTATAAGATACATCTAATATATCATAAATTCAAAAAATATTCAAGAGATTTTTACAAAATTTCCAAAAAAATGAGGAATTTAGATATCTTTTCCGTCCAAAAAGTAGATTTTGCTCAGATTGTTAATTTTTTTTCAATATTGGTGTATTTTTTTCTTGAAAAATTTGAACAGTTGTGATATAATATGATTTATAGAAAAACACAATGATGTATCAAAATAAAAACTATAATTTTTTGAAAAAAGAGGAAGAAAGTTTATGACAGAAACCATTGTTTCCATTCTTACCTTTGCGGCGGCAGTCATTGCTTTGCTGTACGCGCTCTTTACGGCAAGAAAAGTCTTGAAATTTCCTGAGGGAACCGACAGAATGAAGCAGATCTCGGCTTTCATCCGCAAGGGTGCCAATGCCTATCTGAAGCGTCAGTACCGCATCGTGGCGATCTTTTTCGGCGTGATGTTTGCGGTCCTTGTCGTGATGGCGGCGATTGGTCTTTTGAGCTGGTTTACCCCGTTTGCCTTTATCACGGGCGGTCTCTTCTCGGCGCTTTCGGGCTTTGTCGGAATGAAAATTGCGACGAGCGCAAACGCGAGAACCGCGAATGCTTGTCAGGAAGGACTCAATAAGGGTCTTCGTGTTGCCTTTTCGGCAGGAAGCGTGATGGGCTTTACCGTGGTCGGTCTCGGACTTCTCGATATCTCGATCTGGTTTGCTCTTTTGAAATTTGTATTCGGACTTGAAGCTGCCGAAATTACGGCGGCAATGCTTACCTTCGGTATGGGTGCGTCCTCGATGGCACTCTTTGCCCGTGTCGGCGGCGGTATCTTTACCAAGGCGGCAGACGTTGGCGCTGACCTTGTCGGTAAGGTCGAGGCAGGGATCCCTGAGGATGACCCCCGCAACCCCGCGGTGATTGCCGATAACGTCGGTGATAACGTCGGTGACGTGGCAGGTATGGGCGCCGATCTTTACGAATCCTATGTTGGTTCGGTCATTTCGGCATGTGCCCTCGGCGTTGCCGCAATGCACAGCATCAAGGCAATGATGCTCCCGATGCTGATCGCGGCAGTGGGTATCATTTGTTCGATCTTTGGTACGGTCTTCGTTCGTACGAAAGAAGGAGCTACGCAAAAGCAGCTGCTTCGCTCGCTTGCTCGCGGAACGAATTTCTCCGCGATCGTCATTGCTCTTGCGGCATTCCCGCTCGTTTATCTCGTGTTGGGCAAGGAACATTGGACCATCTATTTTGCCATTTTGGCAGGACTTATCGGCGGTGTTCTGATCGGTCAGGTGACCGAATATTATACCTCGGATAGCTACAAACCTACCAAAAATCTGGCGGCAACGAGTGAAACGGGTACGGCAACCATCATCATTGGCGGTCTTTCGGTGGGAATGCTTTCCACGCTTTTGCCGATCGTGATCGTATCGGTCTGCGTACTCGTGGCATACTTCGTTTCGGGTGGTGCTACCAGCGCTTCGATGGGACTTTACGGAATTGCTTTGGCAGCCGTCGGAATGCTCTCGACCCTTGGAATCACGTTGGCAACCGACGCATACGGACCGATCGCGGATAACGCGGGCGGTATCGCGCAGATGGCAGGTCTTGACGAGAAGGTCAGAGAAAGAACCGACGCGCTTGACTCGCTCGGTAATACCACGGCGGCAACGGGTAAGGGCTTTGCTATCGGTTCGGCTGCTTTGACAGCACTCGCGCTGATGGTTTCCTATATTGATAAGGTCAAGTCGATTGACGGCGGTATCGAGAAGATCGCAAATCTTTCGATTACGAATCCTACGGTGCTCGTCGGTCTGTTTATCGGTGCTTGTCTGCCTTTCGTATTTGCGGCGCTCACGATGAATGCCGTCGGACGCGCGGCACAAAGCGTTGTCAAGGAAGTTCGCCGTCAGTTTAAGGAGATCCGCGGATTGATGGAGGGAGAATCTGAAGCTGACTATGCAAGCTGTGTTGACCTTTGTACTAAGGCAAGCCTTCGCGAGATGATCGTTCCTACGCTGGTCGCTATCGTCGTTCCTGTCATTGTCGGAATGATCCTCGGTCCTACGGGAGTTGTTGGTATGCTCGCGGGCGCTACGGCTTCGGGCTTCCTCATGGCAGTCTTTATGTCGAACGCGGGCGGTGCTTGGGATAACGCAAAGAAATATATTGAGGGCGACCACTTCGGCGGCAAGGGTTCGGAGAATCACAAGGCGGCAGTCGTTGGTGATACGGTCGGTGACCCCTTTAAGGATACCTCGGGTCCCTCGATCAATATTCTCATCAAGCTTCTTTCGATGGTCTCCATCGTCTTCGCTTCGCTCGTCGTAGCGTTCTCGATTCTTTAAAACATAAAAAAGGGCGCAAGGAATTTCCTTGCGCCCCTTTTTAATGCTTTCGGTGAGGACGGCGTGTTGCTCGTTTTTGACCGAGAAAGGCACCGAGAATTGAAAAAAAGATCGTGAGAAGTCGGAAAAGAAGCGTTACCAAAAACGAAAAGGCTCCTTCGCCTCGGAAAAATAAGGAACTTCCCAAAAAGAAAAGAAACAGAAAAAGACCGCAGAGCGCTCCGCTAAGGAGTGCTTTTTTTCCGTTTCGACGAACGGTGACGATCCCGCCGAGAAGAGCTGACAGATAGAGAGTGACAAGACCGATGGGCAAGATCAGTTTGAGGGGATCGTCCGAGCGAAGACAGATGAATGTCCCGATCAACATCAGCGCGACGGCGCAAAGCAGAGAGAAGATCATACCGATGGCGGCATTTTTGCAGAGGACGGAAAAAAGATCGGCATCCTCTGAGGGACGGCGCTTTTTTCGTGAGGTGGTTTTGGTTTTGTAGCTCATTTTTTCTCCTATATGTTGTTATCTTAAGGAATGTGCGGACAGTACATATTTATGAAGTGCTTGGGCAAGATATGAAAGAAAAAATCAGCGGCGGAGTTCATATAAAGTTAACAAAGTAAAATTTTAGCAGCTCTTGAAAAAACTTGATTTTTGTGATAGAATAATGATAAAATTGGGGTAGAATTGATTGAGGCAATTTTGTTGACGAAAAAATCAAGAAACTCCGTCAAAAGCAATAAATGGAGGCAATTTTATGGTACAATTTGACGAAAAAACAACTGGCGTAGCGAAGGCACGTCTTTCGTCGCTGTTTGACGCAGGTACCTTTGTGGAGTTGGGCGCATATCTGAAACGCTCGGATGCGCAAAACGACTTGGAAAGCGTCGTTTGAGGATACGGCTCGGTGGGTGGCGCACTGGCATTCGCGTTTTTGCAGGATAGCGGACGTACGAAGGGCGCGTTCAGTGAGCGTCACGCAAAGAAGATCGCATCGCTTTACGCACTTGCTGTCAAGAACGGAGCACCCGTCATCGGTGTGTTTGACAGCGCAGGAGCGATCGTATACGACGGTGCATCGGCACTGGCGGCGTACGGTACTTTGATGAAGAACATTTCGGATGCTTCGGGCATCATTCCTCAGATCGCTGTCATCGACGGTGTTTGCGGCGGTGCGTCTGCCGTAGCAGCTTCGATGTTTGATCTCGTGGTTACGGTAAAAGAAAAATCCGAGCTTTTCGTAAACGCCCCCTTTACGGTGGGAAAAGCAGAGAACTCGGCAGTCACGGGACTTTCGGCATACGAAGCAGAGAGTGAAGCTGAGGCATTTGGCTTTGTGAAGGAGCTCGTTGCAATGCTTCCTCAAAATAATGCGGATGTTGTTGCGTTAGATTGCGCGGATGATCTCAACCGTAAGGTAACGGTCGCCCCCGATTATGAGGTAGAGGCGCTTGTTTCACTTCTCGCGGACGGCGGAAGCTTTACAAGACTGTATCGCGAGTATGCCGAGAATGCGTGCTTGGGATTTGCTTCCTTTGGCGGCGTGCTGGCAGGCGTTATCGCGTGTGATCCCGCAAAGAAGGGAATTCTCGATATTCGTATGGCAAGAGCTGCGGCAAAGATGATCTCGTTCTGCGATGCCTTCTCGATCCCCGTGCTGACTTTGGTAGACAGTCAGGGACTTGATACGTCAGCAGAAGCTGAGGATGCGGCATACGCGTCCGAGCTTGCCCGTCTGGCAATGGCATACACATCTTCGGAGTGTCCGAAGGTCACGGTGGTGCTTGGCAAGGCATACGGAACGGCATTTACCCTGCTCGGCTCGAAGTCGGTGGGCGCAGATATGGCACTCGCGCTTCCCACGGCGTGCATCAGCGTTCTTTCTCCCGAAGCGTCGGTTGCGTTCGTATGGAACGACCGTGTCGGCGAGGTTTCCCGTGAGGAATTGGAAAAGGAATGGAAAGAAAAATGTGCTTCGGCGGCATCGGCATGTGATGCAGGCGAGATTGATGACGTGATCGAGCCCTCGGAGCTTCGTCAGAGAATTTGCGCGTCTCTCGCAATGCTTTCTGCCAAGGCAGAAGGACATCCCGCAAGAAAGCATACGGCATTGCCGCTTTGACGGGGGGCTGAACAATGAATATGATAGCATTATCGGCAGAACTTGGCGGCGCATTTTCGGCAGCTCGCTGGGCGTATGCCGGAAAAATGACTCTGCTTGGCATGTTAATGATTTTCTCAGTGCTTGCCGTTCTTTGGGCGGTGCTTGCCATCTTCCAAGTGATCTTTGCAGGAAAGACTCCTAAGACACCGAAGGTCAAAGAAGCCAAGAAAAAAACGGTTGCGGCAGCAAATGATTCCGATGACGTGCTCGGTGTAGTGATCGCGGCAGGAATTGGGGCATACCAAGAGGACAAGGAAAGAGAATTGGTTGCCGTGTTGACGGCTGCTGTCTCGGCATATCGCGCATCTGAGGGAGAGCATAGCGAATTTCGCGTCGTATCCTTCCGCAGAACGTCCGGCGGTCGCGCATGGAACTCAAAAAAATAAAAAAATCATAAAATTTTTTGAAAGGTTAGGTACTTTACAATGAAAACTTATAATATCACGGTCAATGGTGTCACTTACGTCGTTAGTGTTGAGGAAGTTGCAGGCGGCGCTCCTGTCGTAGCAGCTCCCGCTCCCGTAGCAGCTCCTGCTCCCGTAGCAGCTCCCGCTCCCGTGGTAGCACCTGCTCCCGCAGCAGCACCCGCACCCGCTCCCGCAGCAGCTCCCGCTCCCGCAGGTACGGCAGGCGCA
>JAFQPC010000143.1 GCA_017411935.1 Clostridia bacterium
GGGATAATTCCCTGTCTGCGACACGCCTCAAAAAAGGCAGGACAGTTTTTGCAGGAATTATGGTCGGTCAGGGCAAGGATCTGTAGCCCTTTGAGCGCCGCCATTCCCGCAATATTATTCGGTGTCATATCGTCGTCTGCACAAGGTGACAGACACGAATGAATATGAAGATCGTAGTAATACGGTGTCATAGCACTGACGCAAGCTTTGCACAGACCTCAAAGGTCGACTTGTTCGCAGAAAGAAGGTTGATTCCCTGCGCTTCGGCACGCGCCAGCACGCCCTCGTCGGGAGCAACACCTTCGGAAAGAATGATACAGGCAGGATCGGCTAAGGTTGCCACCGCTACGATATTCACGTTAGACATAATCGTTACCCATGCATAATCGGCATCAAGCTTTCCCATCACCCAACTCAGAAGATCACCTGCATATCCGCCGCGAACCTCACGAGTTTCGTCGGGCATACAAAGGATCTCAAAGTTGCATGTTTCTGCCAATTCCTTGACCGTCATATCTCTTTCCTCCTTATATTTTACGGATTGTCTTGCCCATAATGCTCGCGAAGCTGGATCAGACAATCCTGCCGCGTGGCTTCTCCTTTTACGATATCCTCAGCAAGTGCATGACAGTTTGGCGCACCGCACGATCCACAATCAAGATGCGGTAGCTCTTTATAGATCTGTTCGATCTCTGCCATTTTAGCAATTGCCGTCATACGGTCATCCGAGAGCCGCATCGTCGTATTCCGTCCCACGGTTTCGGTCAGTAAAACCTCCTCGGGAACCGTTTCGGAGTCTTTGACACGATTTCTGGAAATCGGAAGATATTTTCGAAGCGAACGAAGTCGCGCTTTCGCAATAAAGGGATTTTCCACATTCAGCGCCCCGCCGACACAGCCACCGATGCAAGCGTTCAACTCCACAAATTCCAAATCATGAAGCGTTCCGTGTTCGATCTCGTCAAGCACCTTAATGCAATTTTCAATGCCGTCTGCCGCCAGATATTTATCGGTCAGGAGCGAAGTTGCCTCTCCGCCCGAGCCCGCCCAATTGAGTCCGATAATTCCTGTTTGCGAGAGCTGCTGCGGGAATTTGATTTCTTTTCGTTTGGATCGCACCTTAAAGTAAATATCACTGATGGCAAGGGTACCCGTCACCGCGCTCTTTTTTACTCCGATCGGGTTTCTGACATAGCTGACCTTGGCAGGACACGGCGAGATAAAGAGCACACAAATATCCTCATCCGTCAACTCGGGATGCTCTCGAAGCACCTCTGCTCTTGCCACGCGCGCCGCATACTCGATGGGCGGCATAATGGGAAGCAAATGGTCAACGAGATAAGGAAAGCGCAACGAAATCAAGCGAACGATGGCAGGACATGCCGAACTGATGATCGGCTTCGGCAGATTTTCTTTCTTCATATACCGTCTTGTATATTCAGTGATCAATTCCGCCGCACGCGAGACCTCAAACACGGCATCAAAACCACACGCGAGCAGCGCCGTCAAAATTTCATCGACATCGTCAAGCTCCTCAAACTGCCCATACATCGCGGGTGCGGGAAGCGCAATCTTGAATTTATAGCCAGAGAAATCCTCTAATCGGTCATATGTAGCCTTTTTGGCTTGATAAGGACAAAGGCGGATGCATTCACCGCAGTCGATACAATGATCTTCCTTGATGATGGCATGACCGTCGCGCACACGAATTGCTTCCGTGGGGCAACGCTTAATACAGTTGGTACAGCCTTTGCATCTTGAGATATCCAGTGTAACAGAATGTTTGTTGTGAGACATTTGCTACCTCTTTCCTTGTTAATGCCGAGGAGAAATCTCAAACGTTGACCGTCATCGTGATGGTCGTTCCCTTTCCTACCTCGGATTCAATTGTCATATCGTCGGTATAACGCTTCATATTGGGCAGACCCATACCTGCGCCAAATCCTAACGAGCGAATGTTGTCGGGGGCAGTGGAATATCCTTCCTGCATTGCGAGTTCAATGTTTGGAATGCCCGGTCCGCGGTCGGAAAGAATGATTTCGATCCGATCGCAATAAACGTTCACGTCGGCATCGCCTCCGTTTGCGTGAATCACCATATTGATCTCACCCTCGTACATCGCCACCGAAACGCGGCGAATGATTTCCGGTGTAAAGCCCATTTCGCGAAGCATTTTCTTGATGCGAACCGACGCTTCCCCCGCCGAGGTAAAATTATCCCCGTCAATATCAAAATGAAAATTCACCTTATCCATTTGCGACACTTCCTCCCGGAAGACCGTTGGTGTACAACACGCCGCAAGCCGCGTACATTCTTTCCTCGGTTGCCATCACAACAATACCGCTATCGTCCGCAAGACGGACAACATCCTCCGAGGGTCTCTTTCCGCGCACGAATACGATACACTTCATATCCATCATTACGGCAGTGCGAACGACCTGTGGATTACAAAGACCCGTCAAGAGTACCGACTGATCCTTGACGAACGCAAGCACGTCACTCATCATATCGCATCCAAACGCAGAATTGACCACGCCTTCCAAAAGTTCTTCACCGCAAAGCACTTGTGCGTTTAATAATTCGGCAATTTTTTTAATCTGCATTATCAGGTCTCCTTTTCGATTCTTTTCCATAGAAAATTTGAAAAAAACGGGAAAACATGTCTCTTGCGACAAATTTTTGCCCTATTTACCCATAATCATATAATATTATACTATAAAATATGAAAAATGTCTATATATTTTGCGATTTTTTTCACAATATTTTTGGGAAATTTGTTTTTTAAGTTTTGGCTTCAAACCAATCTTTTCCAATGGCTGCTTCCACGGAAAGAGGAACCGAAAGTATTGCTGCTCCTTCCATCGCGTCGATGAGAATTTTTCTTGCTTCTTCCGCGCAATTCTCGTGTGCTTCCAAAATCAGTTCGTCGTGCACCTGCAAAATTAACCTTGCATCCAATCCCTTTTCTTTCAGTTCTTTTGCCACGCGAATCATTGCGATTTTTATCACATCTGCCGCCGTTCCTTGAATCGGACTGTTCATGGCTACCCGCTCACCGAAATGCTGAAGATTTTTGTTGGACGAGGAGAGCTCCGGAATATATCTGCGTCTGCCAAAGAAGGTCGTAACATAACCGTCTCTTTTGGCATCCTCACGTACTCGGTCGAGATACGAACGGATCTCCTGAAATTCCGCGAAATAGCTATCAATATACTCTTTTGCTTGAGCGCGTGAAATCCCAAGATCCTCGGAAAGCGAATATTCGCCGATTCCGTAAAGAATACCGAAATTGACGGCTTTGGCTTTCTTTCTCAGATCCGACGTCACCGCCTCGGGGGCGACGCCAAAAACCTTTGCGGCGGTCATCGTATGAATGTCCTCTCCCGAAAGGAAGGCGTCAATCATATTTTTGTCGCCCGAAATATGAGCGAGCAAACGAAGTTCGATCTGAGAATAGTCGGCATCGATCAGCACGTAATCTTCGTTTTTCGGAATGAAAAATCGGCGGAACTGCCGTCCAAGCTCCGTTCGCACAGGAATATTCTGCAAATTCGGCTCAGACGAGGAAAGCCGTCCCGTTGCCGTTCCCGTTTGATTGAGCACACTGTGAACTCGCCCCGTTTCATCCGCCGCCCCCGAAAGTCCGTCAGCATAGGTTGATTTAAGCTTGGTTACCTGACGGTATTCGAGTATATCTTCGATAATGGGGTGCTTGGTAATGAGTTTTTGCAGGGTCTCGGCATCGGTCGAATATCCCGTTTTCGTCTTGCGCGATTTCGGCAGAGCCATTTTTTCAAAAAGCACTTCACCGAGCTGTTTCGGCGACGAAATATTAAACTCCTCGCCCGCATAGCTGTAAATTCGCTCCTGAAGAATTTTTCCCGCCTCCGAAAGCGATTCTCCGTAAGCTTCGATGCCTTTACGGTCAATGCAAAAGCCTTCTTCCTCCATTTCCGCCAAAACGTACGCAAGCGGGAGCTCGATGTCAAAAAGAAGCGAAGAAAAGCCGTTCTGATCGACCTCTTTCTTCAAAACGTCAGCCAACTCCCAAAGCGATACGTTCAAAGGAATTTCTTCGGACAGAGAATCTCCCATATAGCGTACGTAAAGCTCGGAGAGTGAGCGAGAGGCGCGATTAGAATCAAGCACGTACGCCGCAAGCATACAGTCAAACGCGGGAGTTGCGAGGAGAATTCCCTTCTTTTTTAACTCGCTGTAAAGACGTTTGGAATCATAGCAGATCAGTTCTTTCTCATTCAAAAGCTTAGAAAGAGCGTCTCTACAACCCTTTTCTATTGCCACCTCGCAAAGATGTGCTCCGTCAAACAAAGAAAGCACTCCATCCGACAAAGAAAGCGAAAGCTTCTCTCCCGAAAGCTCGCAAATCTGACACGAGCTCTGCACGGTAGCGTGCGCTCTCTCGACTGTCGGTATTTCTTGGGAAACCAAAGCATCCACCGAATCAAGACCGAATTTTTTGATCAGTGCCGTAAATTCAAGCTGAATAAAGAGCGCTTTCAGTTCTTCCTTGTGGGGACCGTGATATTCATATTCTTCGGGCTCGGTCGAAATCGGTGCACTGCGGCAGATCTCCGCCAGCTTTCCCGACAAAATTGCCATTTCTCGTCCTGCCTCAAGCTTCTTTTTTAGCCCGTCGGTCAAACCTGCGGTTTCAAGATTTTCATAAAGCGATGCTACCGTTCCGTGCTCAGCAATGAGTTTAAGCGCCGTCTTTTCTCCAATGCCCGCAACTCCCGGAATATTATCCGAAGAGTCACCCATCAGTGCTTTCACCTCGACAAAACGATCGGGAGTAATTCCATATTGGTTCTGAAATTCCTCAGGAGTCATCAAAAGAGTTTCCTTGGTTTTTGCAAGAAGCACAGATACGTGCTCATCAATGAGCTGTAAGGAATCTCGATCTCCCGTAAGAACGTATACGTCAATTCCCTTTTTGCTCATCGTATCGGCAAGCGTTCCGAGAATATCATCTGCTTCATATCCCTCACAACTGACTACCGAAAAACCAAGGTCCGCCATACATTTTTTTGCATAAGGCAACTGCACGGCAAGTTCCTCCGGCATTCCTTTTCTGTTTGCCTTATATCCATCGTACATTTTGTGGCGGAAAGTCGGTGCTTTGAGGTCAAACGCAACCGCACAATAGTCGGGAGAGAGCGATTCAATATGACGCGAAATCATCGTAACCATTCCATAAATGGCATTGGTATATAAGCCGTCCTTATTCGTCAGAAGTCGAATTCCGTAAAAGGCGCGGTTAAGAATACTGTTTCCGTCGATCACTAACATTTTTTTCGTATTTTTCATAAAAAAGCCTCCCAAAGACTCCTTGATTTTTGGTTTCATTATTCCTTTATAGTATAACATTTTTCTTCCCTTTTTGTCAAGGAAAACAAAACAAAAAGGCATTGGAAAATCCAATGCCTTTTACGAAATTTGATTTTGCAACGAAGTGCCTTATTCTGCGGAATCTTCTCCCGAAGAAACCGCTTCAAAATCCTCCTTCGATGCACCGCACAAGGGACAAGTCCACTCGGCGGGAACATCCTCAAAATCGGTACCTGCGTCAATATCCGCAGCATCATCTCCGAGTTCGGGGTCATACACGTATCCACAAAGTTCACATACGTATTTCATTCAATCCTCCATCTCTGTTCCTAAGAATTTTTGAAAAATTGAGTATTTATATGATAATACCACTTTCTTCTCTTGTCAAGATTTTTTTTACAGATTTCAAGACCTTGTCATATTTTTGTCAAATCCCATAATTTCGCAAAAATATTTTTTCTCGTTTTTGTAATTTATGATGGGCATTTCTGTGATTTTATACAAAGAGCGTCTATTTCATTTTTTGGAAACATATAGTTTTACAAAAACAAAACTCGAAGGGATTTCTATGAACCGATTCAAAAGATTCGTATTCAGCGGTCTTATCGTCACTGTTGTGTCTCTTGCGGTGCGAGCCGTCTCCGTGAGCTTCAACGTTTATTTATCCAACAAAATCGGTGCCGTGGCAATGGGTATTTTTACGCTGATTTCGACCGTTTACGGCTTTGCCGTAACGGTTGCGACCTCAGGGATCGGACTTGCCACCACAAAGCTCGTTGCCGAAGCCTCCGATGAAAGCGAAAAAAAAACAGAAAGTGTTCGGTGTACGGTTCAAAAATGCGTCATTTATGCGCTATGCTTCAGCACAGCTGCAACGCTCATTCTTTTCCTTTTATCTCCATGGATCGGCGAGTGTGTTCTGCACGAAATTCACACAGTAAAGCCCTTGCAGGCGATGGCGCTGACCCTCGTTCCTCTCTCTCTTTCCTCGGTGCTCAGTGGGTATTTTATCGGTGTGCGACGGGTCTACAAAAACGCTGCCGTCGTGATCGTCGGGCAAGCCGTTCGTATTTTTGGTTGCGTCTTTTTATTTGCGATCCTTGGTGCAGAAAACGTAGAGAGTGCCTGCCTTTCGATTGCCTTGGGCGCGGTCGCATCTGAAGCAATTTCTCTGCTTCTGCAATTTATTTTTTACGTAGCGGAAGTTCCCGAACGCTCGGAGAAAAATCTCACTTCTCGTGAGGGTCGCACAATAAAGAAAAAACTCCTTGCCACGGCACTTCCCGTCGCATTCAGTGCCTACGTTCGCTCGGCGCTGGTGACGATCGAGCACCTTCTCATTCCTTGGGGACTCGAACGAAGCGGTGCTACCCGTGACGTTTCTCTTGCGGCATACGGAACGGTGCACAGTATGGTGTTTCCCCTGGTTCTCTTTCCCTCTGCCATCTCGGGCTCGTTTGCAGGACTTCTTGTTCCCGAAATTGCCGAGGCAAACGCCAAAGGAGACCATGCGAGAATTGAGAGAATTATCGAGCGAGTTTTTGCTACGGTACTCGTCTTTGCGATTGGAACGGCAGGAATTTTCGCTTGCTTTTCCGAGGAGCTTTCCCGAGTGATCTATCCCGAAACGAACGCCGCAAAGTTCATTTTGATGATCGCACCACTCGTTCCCGTGATGTATCTCGATACTTCGGTAGACTCGATTCTCAAGGGGCTTGGTGAGCAGGTCTACTGTATGGGGGTAAACATTGCCGACGCGATGCTCTCGGTCATTCTCGTATGGATGCTGCTCCCTACGCTTGGAATTTACGGATATATCATCACGGTCTATTTTACCGAGATCGTCAATGCCACGCTCAGTATCGCAAGACTTCTTTGTGTCACAAAAATCAAAGCACACCCCGTGCGCTGGCTCCTAAAGCCTCTGATTTGCATCGTCGCCTCAGCAGGGATCGTTCGCTTCTTTCTTTTCCGTTTTAATATTCTTGTCAATACGCCTTTTCCTTTGGGCGTGCAGATCACGCTTAC
>JAFQPC010000144.1 GCA_017411935.1 Clostridia bacterium
CAAGATACGAAGGTATTATCCCTGCCATCGAAAGCTCCCATGCCATTGCGTTTGCCATGAAGCTGGCAAAGGAAATGAAAACAGGATCCATTCTGGTCAACCTCTCGGGCAGAGGCGATAAGGACATGGACTACGTTATAGAACACTACGGAATAAGATAAAAAAAGTGCAGTCTTCTCTCTGCATTCTTAGCGGAGGATTAGCAGTCACAAAACTTCGGCAGAGAACTTGTTTTCTCTGCCGATTTATGTTATAATGGTGCTAACAAAAGCCTCCCTTTACACAAGGGAGCCTTAGGATGCGCACAACTTTAGGGGTATGGGCTTTGCCCTATGCCTTTGTAATACAAAGGCGAAACTGGCTAGAAAGGAAAAAAATGGATTGTAAAAAATATATTGAGTTTTTAAATGCTGTTGAGAAATTGAAATGTAATACTCGTCATTCATGGACATCAAGTGGCAGACAGGAGTCTGTTGCCGAGCATTCATGGAGACTGGCCGTAATGGCTATGCTGTGTGCCGATGAATATCCGAATGTGGATATAAATAAAGTCATAAAGATGTGCTTGATCCATGATTTTGGAGAAGCCATTACGGGAGATATTCCTGCATTTTTGAAGAGCCAAAAGGATGAAGTAGAGGAAGAATCAGCGATTGAAAAATTGATCTCCTTATTGCCGTATAATACAAGAGATGAAATAAAGCTTCTTTTTTCTGAAATGAAAGAAATGCGCACTAATGAAGCAAAACTGTATAAATCCCTTGATAATATTGAAGCGCTGATTTCTCATAACGAGGCGGATATTTCAACTTGGCTTCCGAGAGAGTATGAGGAAAATCTTACATACGGTCAAAAGAATTCAGAGTGGTCCGATTGGACAAGAGAATTACGAGAGGTTATAAAACAAGATAGCATTGAAAAGATTCGCAGAGAAGGAAAATAAACAACCCCGACAGACATTGAAAATCTGCCGGGGATTACTATTTGTTTTTTGCGTATCAATTTTTTATCCTGAGGTGAGACCAGCGGTCTCCCTCCTGCGAACACTGTTCGCCCCTACCGTGTGTTATGTAAATAATTTTTGATTTCTCCGCTAATTTTGCACGCCCTTGGGTGTTCTTTTTTTGCTTAATTGACGGTCAGCACGACCTTGCCGACGTTTTTCCCTGCATAGAGAATCTCGTGTGCTTCCTCTGCCTTCTCAATAGGAAGCACGGCGTGAATGGTAGGCTTAACGAGACCCGCTTCGATCTTGGGATACACGTCGCGGACGATGCCCGCAAGGATCTCGGCTTTCATTTCGGGCGTACGCGAGCGGAGCGTGCTACCGATAATTCGCACGTTGCGAACGTAGATATTTTTGAGATCGATCTCGGTCTTCGTTCCCGCGAGCGCCGCAATCATGATCCAGCGCGCGCCGTGCGTCAGATAGTGAATGCACTTTCCCATGATCTCACCGCCGAGACAGTCGATGGCAACGTCAACGCCGTGTCCTGCTTCGAGCTCCTCTTTCAGTACCAGAGAAATATCCTCCTTGGTGGTTACGACCACGCGATCGGCATTCAAATGCTTAATGTTTTCTGCAATCTCGTCGGTCAGCACCGTCGTAATAACGCGCACGCCGAACGCCTTTGCCATCGGAATAATGACGCTTGCCAGACCCGATGCCCCCGCGTTCATCAGAAGCGTGTTACCCTCCTTGATCTTCCCCTCGATAAAGAGATTGAGATACGCCGTCGCAAATGCCTCGGGAATTGCCGCCGCCTCGACCATCGAGCATTTCTTCGGGATCGGCATCAGCATATCGTATTTGACAGCAACGTACTCGGCATATCCTCCGCCACCGAGAAGCGCGCAGACCTTGTCCCCAAGCTTCCAAGCAGAAACCTTTTCTACGTCCGCGCCAAGCGCAACAATCTCACCCGCAACCTCAAGTCCCATCCATTCGGGACAGCCCGCAGGGGGCGGATAATCCCCCTCTCTCTGCATTAGATCGGCACGGTTGAGAGCCGCCGCCTCGATCTTGACGAGTACCTCGTCCTCACGGATCACGGGATTCGGCACGTCGTCCCAACGCAGACTTCTTTGTTCATCGTTATTTACTAAAATTGCTTTCATCATATTCTCCTGTTTTTTAGATAATTTGGACATTCGGCAAGGCAGGCGAGCACCTCGGCTCGTCCCTCTATACGGTTCCGATTCCACGGCTCATAGGCGTGAGAAAAAAGAATGCACTCGATCCGACCGTCTGTTTGGATTCTTTTTAAGATTTTTAAGTATTCTTCGGGGAGTTTGATACTGCAGCGGTATTGGTCCACGCCCGCGTGGTCGCCGTGCGAATGTGTCAGCACGAGCGTTTTAAGATGGGAGAGCGTATAGCCCCTTGCCTTAAGTGCGGGAAGAATCACCCCGTCCACGTCCTCTGCCGTTGTGGCACAGTCCACAAGAATCGGAGCATCTGCTTCGATCAGAAACACCGAGGTATCAATCCTCTCAAACGGCACCTTCAGGCGAAGCACGCCCTCGTATTCCTCCTCAAATTCGATCATACGCTTACCCCAAAAGGTCGCGCATCGTTTTCATTTCGGAAAGCAGGGGCTGTGATTTGGTCGCGAGCTCGTCGTACTCGGCGACACAAAGCGTCGTGCAGTTACCGAGCGCACCGCCCACACGGCGAAGAATGCGGCTCTCGCCGTTGGCAAGGCAAAGAAACGGAATACCGAGCTCTTTCTTTAGAAGATGCACAATGCGCAAATTTTCAAGCTGATCCTCCATGCTCGAAGCACCCGTCACGATCTTTGCGATATCCGCACCGCGGCGCTTGTGCTCAAGAGCAATCTCCAGCACGCGCTCGGCGGGCGTAAACTTAAAGACGTGCGAGGACATCAAGACTTCAGCTCCTCTTTTATGCAGCTCGTCTATCAGCTTCATTTGCTTTTGAATGGCATCGGCATCGCGTGCCACCTCGTCGTCCTGCTTGTCAAAGAGGTCACCCATCACGTCGCAAAGCGTCGCGCCGCAGTCGGCAAGCTCCAAAATCCCCTCGGCAAGCTCGTCGTCACTCTTGCCCTCGTTATATCCGTAACGGTAATTCGTCACGTAGGTAGGCAGCGGAGCGGCAAGCGCAAAGAGCTCTCGATAGGTTTCCGCGTTTTGGTATTCGGGCTTCATTCGGCAGAATTGCATCCCGAAGGCTTCCGCGCCCTCGGAACGCGATATAAGCTCTTTGATTCTATCGGGATTGTCCGCTTGTACCATGCAGGTCAGCAGCGGTTTTTCGTAGGTCAAAAAGGTAGGCTTCGTCATCATTTCCACCGTCCCATCGCATTTCGACCGCCGTCGATCATAATATTTTCGCCGTTGATAAACTGCCCCTTATCGGAAGCCAAAAACAGACAAAGATCAATAATCTCCTGAGGATCGGCGGCACGTCCGAGCAGCGTTTTCATATTTGCCATCGCGGCTCTGGTGAGGACGGGCCCGGGCGAAACGCAAACACAACGAATTCCGTATTTTGCGCCAAACTGCGCAATCGACTTGGTCAGACCGTACATAAGACCCGCCTTGGAGGTCGGGTAATCCATTCCGTACTTGTCACCCTCCGCGCCCGTGATCGAACCGATATTGATGATAAGTCCGCTCTTCTGCTCTCGCATTTGCCCCAGTACCGCGTGGGCAAAATAGAACGGACCCTTGAGGTTCACGTCGATCCCCCAATCATACACATCGATCGGGACGTCGGGAAATTCGGGATAGGCTTCACGGTCAACCTTACACATTCTGACCGCTGTACCACCCGCAAAGTTTGCCATCACGTCGATTCTGCCAAATTCAGTAACGGCTCTGTCTCTTGCGGAACAGACCTGCGCGTAATCGCGCACGTCACAAACGACACCGATGGCTTTTCCCTCTCCCTTTGCATTGATCTCGGCAACCTTTTCTGCAAGAACGACTTCGTTCACGTCACACATCAAAACGTCACCGCCGAGCGCGGCAAAATTTTCAGCAAACAAAAGTCCCAGCCCCGATGCCGCACCCGTAGAAATGGCTACTTGATTCTTAAAATCCATCTTGTTCTCTCCTTATAGTCTACCCCAATCAAACAGAACGCCAATCGGGAAGTTTTTTTCATTCACAAGCCTATCGTAAACGCGCTGTGCCTCCTCAGGAGAGACAATCTCGCAAATCATCTCCTTGAAATTCAGACGCTTTCCTTTGATGAGAGAAAGAACGCATTTGATATCGTCCTCATCGGTCCAAAGACCTGCCGAGGATTCGTGCTTCGGTCGCGCCATCGTGTGCGCACCGATGAGCGAAATTCCTCTGCCGTGCACCTTGCCGTAATAGTCGATCTCAAATTTCGAGCTTCGCGTACAGCCGAGAAGCGCCACTCTGCCCATTTTTTGCATACACTCAAGCGCTTGAATGAGCCCGATGCCCAGTCCCGTGACCTCAATACAAACGTTCGCGCCGCCGTTTGTGATTTGCTTGACCTTGTCCACAAACTCGGCTTCGGTAGGATCAAGTGCGTAGTCCGCACCCATCTTCAAGGCAAACACTCTTCTCTCGGCAATGGGATCGACCGCAACAATCGGGTACACACCCGCGGCGCGCAACTCCTGCACGGCAAAAATACCGAGAATGCCGAGCCCCATCACAAGTGCCGATTCGCCGATCTCAAGATGGGTCTTTCGAATGGCGGCAAGCGGAAAGGTAGCGATCAGAGCCATCGAGGCTTCTTTGCTGGAAACACCGTCGGGAATCTTTACGACCTTGCTTCGTTTGACCGTAATCTGCTTTTGGTGCTTTCCCCAAGCGACGACCACCCTATCACCGACGACAAGATCCTTGATCTCACTTCCAATTTCGGTAACAATGCCCGCCGCACTGTATCCGACGGTTCGGGGGAATACTGCTTCGGCGTCTTCCGCGACGCCTATTCCGTTTCTCTCTCCGAGAAAATTCGCTTTCTCTGTCCCCGTGCTGATCGCAGAATATTCGAGAGCCACAGTAACTTCATTTTCCTTGGGTGCGGACACTTCCACGTCAAGAAGCTCCGCCGTGCACGGCTTGGTAAAAACGATTCGTTTCGTCGTCATATCAATTCTCCCTTCCGCAAGCTCTTAAAATCAGCTTGTATAGATTCAACTCATAGTCATAGGAATAGGGATTTTCCTTTCCTCGGACGAGTTCGGCAAAATTCTTCATCATCGCATCGTAGCGATCATATACCTCACTCTGCGAACTCTGCCACGGCGTGTTCCAATTTGCATCGTAACATTCGTTTGCAACGCTATAAACGCCCTCCTCGGTCAAAACCTCGAGAGGTTTGATTTCGATGGTTCCCTTCTCCCCACAGATCACGAGCTGACGGCGCAAAAATCCGCCGAACTCGGACGCACAGGTCTTGGCAAAGGAACCGCCGTTCGGGTATTGAAACACCACCATTCCGTAATCCTCCGCAGAAATTCCGTCAAAGCCCGTGGAACAACTCAAGGGAATTACCTCGGTGGGCTCTCCTTGAATTTGATAGATCAGATCGATCAGGTGACAGCCGAGGAAAAAGGTCATACCGCCCTCAAAATTTCCGAGCCATTCTCTGACTTTCGCGGGGTGCTTGCAATCCATATGCGCTTCCACCGAATAGATCTCGCCAAGCTCGCCGCGCTTGACCATTTCGATTG
>JAFQPC010000145.1 GCA_017411935.1 Clostridia bacterium
GCTGTCCTTGCGAGAGGTTCGAGCCGCCCGCACTGAGCATCGTCTGATATCCGTCGGGCAGACGCGTAATAAAATCATCGGCGTGCGCCAGCTTTGCCGCCGCGATACATTCCTCGTCGGTGGCATCCAGCTTGCCGTAACGGATATTTTCCATCACCGTTCCCGTAAAGAGATTGGTCTCCTGAAGTACGATGCCGAGCGAACGTCGAAGATCGTCCTTCTTGATCTTATTGATATTGATCCCATCGTAACGGATCTTTCCGTCGTCGATGTCGTAGAAACGGTTGATCAGATTCGTGATCGTCGTCTTGCCCGCACCCGTAGCTCCGACAAAGGCAACCTTCTGTCCGGGCTCGGCGTAGAGGGTAATATTCTTCAGCACCGTCTTTTCGGGCACGTAACCGAAGTCCATATCGACGATACGAACGTCACCGCGAAGTCGCGTGTAGGTCAGCGTTCCGTCGCCGTGCGGGTGTTTCCACGCCCACATTCCCGTACGCTCCTCACACTCAACGATCTCACCATCCACCTCTTTGGCATTGACGAGCGTTACGTAGCCATCGTCGACCTCGGGTTCTTCGTCGAGAAGCTCAAAGATCCGCTTCGCGCCTGCCATTGCCATGACGATCGAGTTCATCTGCTGGGATACCTGGCTGACGTTGTTCGTAAACTGGCGCGCCATACCAAGGAACGGAAGCACTACGGCAAAGGTCATTGCCTGCCCCGTAAAGGATACGTTGGGGACATTCATCATCACAAGGACACCGCCCACAAAGGCAATGAGCACGTAAAGGATATTTCCGATATTTCCCATAATGGGCATCAGAATGTTGGCAAAGCGGTTTGCCTTGGTCGCGTCCTCGCAAAGCTGCTCGTTGACCTTGTCAAACTCGCGCTGACTCTCGGCTTCGTGACAGAAGACCTTAACGACCTTCTGACCGTGCATCATTTCCTCGACAAAGCCCTCGGTCTTTGCGATCGACTTCTGCTGCTTGAGGAAGTAGCGCGCGCTGTTGCCGCCGATGATCTTGGTGACAAAGGTCATTCCAATCACGCCAAGTCCGATCACAAGCGTCATCCAAAGGCTCAGACGAAGCATATTGTAGACAAGCAGGACCAACACAAGTCCCGAGTTGAGAAGCTGCGGCAAGCAACGCGAAACAAGCTCGCGGAGCGTGTCGATATCATTGGTGTAATACGACATCACGTCCCCGTGAGGGTGCGTGTCGAAATAGCGAAGCGGAAGTGTCTGCATCTTGGCAAACATTTTCTTTCGCGTTTGGTTGAGAAATCTCTGCGTCACGATCGCCATCAGGCGCGTATAGAGGAAGGACGCAAACCAACCGAGGACATAGATGATGACCATCAAAAGAATGTTGGCGATCACCTCGTCGCGGATCGATGCCCAACCGCCGCTGTTCGGAAGGAGTGCCGATTTCATCAGCAAAAGGAACTTGTTCATAAAGATGCTGGCAATGGTCGAAGCATAGGCAACGATCAATACGCAAACCGTAACAACGATAAGATGCCAACGGTACTCGCGAAAGAGCATTTTCAGGAGACGTCCGAGAACGCCCTTCTGCATCGGAGGACGGCGTCTTTTTTGCTTCATTTGATCCTGTTTTTTCATTCTGCATCGCCCCCTTTCGTCTGAGACTCGTAGACCTCACGGTAAATGGGGCTCTTTAAAAGAAGTTCTTCGTGCGTTCCCACCGATTCGATGCGACCGCCGTCGAGCACTACGATCTTATCGGCGTGCTCCACCGAGGAAACGCGCTGTGCGATAATGATCTTGGTCGTGTCGGGGATCTCCTCGGCAAAAGCTTTGCGGATGAGCGCGTCGGTCTTTGTGTCGACCGCGCTCGTCGAGTCGTCGAGAATGAGGATCTTCGGCTTTTTGAGCAGCGCGCGGGCAATACAGAGTCTCTGCTTCTGTCCGCCCGAGACGTTCGTTCCGCCCTGTTCGATATGCGTATCGTATCCGTCGGGCAGACGGGAGATAAATTCATCGGCTTGCGAGAGCTTGCAAATGCGGATCATTTCCTCATCGCTTGCGTTGGGGTCACCCCAACGCAGATTGTCCTTGATCGATCCCGAAAACAAAAGGTTCTTCTGAAGGACGACCGACACCTCGTTGCGGAGCACCTCAAGGTCGTATTCACGCACGTCGACACCGCCGACGAGCACCGCGCCCTCGGTGACGTCATAAAGACGCGAAATGAGCTGAATGAGAGAGGTCTTTCCCGAACCCGTTCCGCCGAGAATGCCCACCGTTTCTCCCGAAGCAATGTACAAATTGATCGCTTCGAGCGACGCGCGCTCGGCTTTTTCGGAATAGCGGAAGCTGACGTTCTTGAAGATAATGCTTCCGTCCGCCACCTCGGTCACGGGAGTTTCAGGAGCTTTGATCGCGCTCTCCTCGTTGAGGACCTCGGCAATACGCGCCGCGCTTGCCGCCGACATCACGATCATAACAATAATCATCGAAAGCATCATCAGGCTCATCAGGATCTGCGCGCCGTAGGTCAGGAGCGCAGAAATTTCGGGGATCGCAAGCTCACTGCCGTTCGAGGTTACCACAAGACGCGTTCCGAAGAAGCAGACCATCAGCATGATCGCGTTAAAGCAGAACTGCATTAAGGGATTGTTGAGCGCCAGGATCTTTTCGGCACGGGTAAAATCTCCCGCCACCTCGTCCGAAGCACTCGCAAATTTTTTCTTCTCGTGATCCTCACGAACGTACGCCTTCACTACACGAATTCCGTGCACGTTTTCCTGCACCGATTCGTTGAGACGGTCATACTTTTTGAAGACCGACTTAAAGATCGGATGCGCACCGCGAATGATAAAGAAAAGTCCGATCGCCAAAAACGGAACGATGACAGCAAACGCCAACGACATTTTCGGGCTGATAGCGATCGCCATCGTCAATGCCACGGCGATCATCAAAGGGCCGCGAACGGCAGTACGAATAATCATCATATATGCCATCTGCACGTTCGTGACGTCGGTCGTCAATCTCGTTACAAGTCCCGAGGTAGAGAATTTGTCCATATTGGAAAATGAAAATTTCTGCACCGAAGCATACAGATCATGGCGCAGATTTTTGGCAAAGCCACAGGACGCGATCGCGCAGAAATGTGCTGAAAGCGCACCGAAGGTCAGTGAAAGTGCTGCCAACAAGATCAGCCAAAGACCGTACTTCAAAATGATCGAAAGACCTTCGTTGCCGCCACGGGCAATCTCGGCTTCGATCGCGCTGACCATCTCGGCAGTCAACCACGGGATCATACATTCAATGATGACCTCAAGCGCAATAAATACCGGCGTCAGAATCGAGGCGGTTTTATATTCCCGAATACTTTTCGCCAAGGTTTTAAGTACCATACCTAAAAATTGATCTCCTTCAAATAAAAATCTATCCTACTAATTATAGTATAATTTGATTTCATAGAAAATAAGGGTTTGTAAATTAACATCGGGAATTTTTTTAACGACTTTTAAACAAACGCAAAAAACGTGCGGTCATTGCCCGAAAGCAACGACCGCACGTTTGGTTATTTCGATCATTCTCCGTCCTTATCCACGGTATCGGCAAACCGGAAGCCTGCCGTTTCGGAGACGGGAAGCGAGAAGACCAGCGCATGCGCCTTGGTGTCAACCCCCGCCTTCTGCATGATCGCTTTCATAATGTCCTTCTTCTTTTCCCCGTGAGAAACGATAAAGACGATCTCCTTTTCCTCGGCAAGAGAAATGCCGAAGAATTTCTCCGCACCAACCCCTGTTCCTTTGGCGCGGATCGTCGTACCTCCGCGCGCCCCTGCCTCACGGGCAGCGTCCATCACGAGGTCGGTATATCCCTTTTCGTAGATCGCTACGATCAATTCATGCTCCGATTGCATTTTCTTTTCCTCCGTTTCTTCGGTTTCGGTCTCTTGTCCTGCCATAAAGTATTCGAGCGTTCTCATTCCGCCGATGCCCGAAAGTCCCACTGCCATCGCCACTCCGCGGTTGGGCAGGTCGATCTTCATTTCTACCGTCAGCGATCGCTTGAGTGTTGCCAGCATCTTTGCCGAAACCGTAGAAAGAAGCATCGTTTTTTCGGTCCTTTCCAAACCAAGAAGGCTCAGCGTCCGCGCATGTGCCGTTCCGTTACAAGGAATACTGTAGGTCACACCGACCGAATGAGAACGGTAAAAGTCCTCGTATTCCTCCGCATCGGAGCGCTGAACGATCGTTATTAATAAATATAAATCTTTCATTCTTTCCTCCGTTACAATTCGATAACGTCCTCGGACTCTGCGTCCGACACTTGAGGATCTTCGTTTGCCACCGTCAAAACTTCCTCGCCTGCCTTTGTCTTTGCCGAACGGATCTTATAAACCAGACCCAGAATCTGAATGGCAATCAGAGGTGTCATTGCTACCAGCGCGATGACACCGAAGGCATCGCCCGCTGAGCCGCCGACTGCCGAAGCAGCGCCCATGGCAAAGGGCAAAAGGAAGGTTGCCGTCATCGGACCCGAAGCAACGCCGCCCGAGTCAAAAGCGATCGACGTGAAAATGTCGGGAACGAAAAAGGTCAAAACCAGAGCGATCGCATAGCCGGGAATCACGATCCAAAGGATCGAAACGCCCGTCAGCACGCGAAGCATCGCAATTCCCACCGATACGGCAACACCGATCGAAAGCGCGTTTTTGAGCACCTTGCCGGGAATCGTACCCGCAGTCACTTCTTCGACTTGCTTGGTCAGAACGTGTACCGCAGGCTCGGCAGAAACGATAAAGTAACCGATGATCATTCCGAGCGGAACGATGATCCAGCGAAGCTCGGACGAACCGAGAGACGCGCCAAGGTAGTTACCGAGCGGCATAAAGCCGACGTTCACCCCCGTCAAAAACAGAACCAAACCAATATAGGTGTAAACAACACCCACCATCGTTTTTCCAAAGCCGTCCTGACCGCGTCCACCCGTCAAAAGACGGAACACGAGATAGAAGATCACGATCGGACCGAGCGCTGTCATCATTTCGAACATATAATGAGGAATTTCCTCAAAAAACAATCCGAAGATATCGCGAGAGGTATCTACCGAGATCATCGGATATTCGGGAGCACTCTGCCCTTCTACGTTATAGATCAGCCCAAGGATCATCACAGCAAGGATCGGACCGACCGAGCAAAGCGCTACCATACCGAAGCTGTCGTCCCCGTCGCCGTCCGACGAGGAGATCGACGCAACACCGACGCCGAGCGCCATAATAAAAGGAACGGTCATCGGTCCTGTCGTCACTCCGCCCGAGTCAAAGGAAACGGCAAGAAAGCTTTCGGGAACGAAAAACGCAAGACCAAATACGATCGCGTAAAAGAAAAGCAGTAAGTATTTCAAGCGAATCCGAAAGAGCACGCGAAGCATCGCGATGACCAAAAAGAGTCCCACGCCAACGCCAACCGTCAGAATCAGCGCCAGATTCGGAATGGTGGGAAGCTGTGTCGCAAGCACCTGAAGGTCGGGCTCGGATACCGTAATCATCAATCCGACGAAGAAGGATACGAAGATGATCAGCCAAAGCTTTCGCGAGGAGGTCATTTTCGAACCAACGTACGAGCCCATCGGTGTCATTGCCGTCTCCGCGCCGAGGTTGAAAAGCCCCATACCAACGATCAGCAGTACCGCACCGATCAGAAACGAAAGAAGCATTGCGGCAGAAACGGGAGCGATCGTGATGAGCAAAAGCAACACGATACCCGTCACAGGGAGCACCGAGGACAGCGCTTCCGTGATCTTTTCCATCAATACCGTCTTGTCCAAGACTTTCATTTTCTCTCCTTTCTTCCTCTTTGAAAAATGTTTATTCTACCTATTTATATTATCATATTTTCCCGAAAAAAGCAAGTGATATTTGAAACATAAAAATTTTTAAAAAATTTTAGATTTATCTTGCAATTTCAAAAAAATATGATATACTATAATTAGAAAATCATTTTGATCGAATGATTAAAGGAGGAACGATTATGCATTTCTTTAAGAAAAAAACCAACTATGGCAAGATTATTGCCATCAGCGTTGCTGCTGTTGCTGTAGCAAGTGCTATCGCATTTGTGATCTACAAGCTCATCAAGAAGTACTCCGAGGATCTCGTTTACGATTGCGACGATCTGCTTGACGAGTGCGACGATTGCGATCTGTTGATCGAGGACGCTGAAGAGGTTGAGGCTTAAGTCCCAAGCCAAACGAACGGGTGCCGTGCTTGCGGCACCCATTCCTCTTTTTGGGATTTTACGAAAAAGGAGTTCCTATGAAACTGTTTGACACCATCGCCGCCATCAGTACCCCCTATGGAAAAGGTGGCGTCGCACTGATCCGAATCAGCGGAGAGAACGCGCTTTCGGTGGGCGAAAAAATATTCACTCCCGCATCGGGCAAAGCGCTTGGAGAGATTCCCCACGCAAAAATGATCTACGGAGCGATCCACCGCCCCGACGGATATGACCTTGACGACGGAATGGCAGTCTGCTTCCGCGCACCGCACTCCTTTACGGGCGAGGATACCGTGGAGATCACCTGCCACGGCGGAGTGCTCGTCACCAACGCGGTGCTCGAAGCCGCGCTTCTTGCGGGCGCACGTGCCGCAGAGGCGGGCGAATTTACCAGACGTGCCTACGTTTCGGGAAAAATGAAGCTGTCCGAAGCCGAATCGCTTGGAAATCTGCTCGAAGCACAGACCAATTCGCAGATGCGGCTGGCAAGAAACGGGCTTCGCGGTACCCTTGCAAAAAAGACCGACGCGCTCTACCGTGAGCTGCGAGAGGTGATGACCTCGGTCTTTGCCGCCATTGATTTTCCCGACGAGGATCTTGCCGAAATGAGCCGCGAGGAAATGATCGAAGCCGTCGAAAACGTGCAGAAAAAAATTGTGCGCCTTGCTACTACTTATAACACAGGACGAGCCATCAATGAGGGCGTTGCCACCGTCATTTGCGGACGAACCAACGCGGGAAAAAGCTCGGTCTATAACCGAATCCTCGGATATGATGCCGCCATCGTCACCGACATCGAGGGAACAACACGGGATGTCCTTCGCGAAAATGCAACGATGGGAAAAACCCTGCTCCGCCTCTGCGATACGGCAGGACTTCGCGAAACCGACGATAAGGTCGAAAGTATCGGGATCGAACGTACCAAGGAAGAAATGGCAAACGCAGGACTCATTCTTGCCGTGTTCGATGCCTCGCAAGCACTCACCGATGAGGATCTTACCCTCTGTCACGAGATCGTCGAATTGAAGATCCCCTGCATCGCCCTGCTGAATAAAAACGACCTCAAAACGAAAGCCGACCTCTCGCTGATCGAAAAAAGCTTTACACATAGCGTCAGCGTTTCGGCAAATCACGGCGAGGGATTTGACCGACTTGCCGAGATCATCGACAGCCTCTTTATCGACGGAGAGATCAACGTCGAGACCGATGCCGTCGTCACGGGAGCAAGACAGTATGCCGCCCTCAGAAATGCCGAAGAAGCATTGAAAAAAGCACTCGAAGACCTCAAAGAAGATACCCCACTCGATCTCTGTTGTATCGGGATCGAGGAAGCACTTACCTCGCTCGGAGAGCTCGACGGACGAGAGCTCGGCGAGGAGATCGTCGCAGAGATCTTTTCCAAATTCTGCGTAGGAAAATAAAGGAGACAGGAAACAATGAGCTTTTCTATGAATATCAAGAAATTGAATGAGAATGCAAGAATTCCCACCTACGGTTCGAAATCGGCGGCAGGAGCAGACCTCTATGCGTGCGAGGCAGGCGAGGTTATCATTGAGCCCAATCAAACAAAACTGATCCATACGGGAATTGCCATGGAGATCCCCGAGGGAATGGTCGGACTGATCTACGCAAGAAGCGGTCTGGCTTCCAAAAAAGGACTTGCTCCCGCGAATAAGGTCGGAGTGATCGATAGCGATTACCGCGGAGAGATCATGGTCGCACTCCATAATCACGGAACCGAAGCACAAACGGTTGCGGACGGAGAAAGAATCGCGCAGATCGTGTTTGCGCCCTACTACGCGGCAGACTTCACGGTCGTCGAAGAACTGAACGATACCGCAAGAGGCGACGGCGGATTCGGAAGCACGGGAACGAAATAACGAAAATAGCGAAAAAAGGGGCTTCGAAAGAAGCCCCTAAAAAAATAATCAAAGAAATTTCAAAAAAGTATTGCAAAATAAAAAAAGATGTGATATAATAATACGGTCAAATAACACAGGGGTATAGCTCAGCTGGTAGAGTACCGGTCTCCAAAACCGTGGGTCGCGGGTTCGAATCCTCCTGCCCCTGCCA
>JAFQPC010000146.1 GCA_017411935.1 Clostridia bacterium
AGTCCAGCGACCATTGCCCGATGTTTATTGACGTGAAGGAAAAATAAACGAAAGAAAAAAGAGCAAGCATTGCTTGCTCTTTTTTCTTATGCTAACATCTCAATCAGCTTTCCAAGCACGGGCTCGAAGCGTGCGCCGTACCAGTGGTCCTTGTCGCCCGCCGTTTCCTTGATGCACTCGACCGTGTAGTCGGCAGCGATGCGTGCGGCATCTGCGGCGGATTTTCCACGAACGAGCGCGCCCGTGAAGGCAGAGGAGTAAATATCGCCCGTTCCGTGGCAACTGTTGGGGAGAAATTCGTGCTCATAATAGGAAACACCGTCCGCCCCCGAAACGAGAACCCCCGTGCGTCCCTCGGCAAAAGAAACACCTGTGAAGATGACGTTCTTTGCGCCAAGCGCATGCAGTCCTGCTACAATGCGGTCAATATAAGCGCGGTCGTAGTCGGTCGTGTATTCGATGCCCGTCAAGAGACACGCCTCGGTCAGATTGGGAAGCACGTAGTCGGCTTTTGCGCAAAGTCCTTTCATCGCTTCGACAAAAGCGGCGTCAAAGCCGGGGTAGAGCTTTCCGTGGTCTGCCATCGCGGGGTCAATGACGCTTACCGAACCTGCGCCCGAGCAAGTGTCAATAATGTTACAAACATAGTCGATCTGCTTCGTCGAGCCGAGATAGCCCGTGTAGATCGCGTCAAAGGTAATGCCTTCCTTCTGCCAATGGTCACAGATGGCGGGCATATCATCGGTCAGATCGCGGAAGGTGTAGCCCGAAAAGCCTGCCGTATGGGTCGAGAGAACGGCAGAGGGAAGCACGGCGGTCTCAATACCGCATGCCGAGATGACGGGGAGTGCCACCGTCAGCGAGCACTGTCCGACGCAGGAAATATCTTGAATTGTCAAAATTTTAGGATACTTTTTCATAGGAAAGACCTCGTTTTTGATTTGTTGCTTATAGTATACCAAACTTTTGACCTTATGTAAATAGTCAAAATAAAATATTTTTTTATAACCAGATATAAGAAGAACAAAAAAGTGCGTTGTCATAATTCAATGTCCCATAACGAAGAAAGCGTAGTTGTGATGTTCACGGCTACGCTGTTTCTTTGAAATTTTCTCATATTTTGTGGTAGGGGAGGGGCTTGCTCCTCCCGTAAAAAGCAAAGAAATCGCAAACTTAAAAACGGGAGGCGAAACGCCTCCCCTACAACCAAATAATATTCAACACCGTAGGGGAGGGGTTCCCCCTCCCGCAAGATAGCACCGATCAAAGCGGGAGGAGCAAGCCCCTCCCCTACCAAGTTTGGCAAAAAACTTCCTTGTGATGCGTCAAGATAGGATACCGCATTTTTTGTTTTATTCTTCGTTTTCCCTCGGTGCGAGGTAGGACGCAAGGCGTTCTTCATACGAAAGGAAAAGACAAAGCTCCTCGCCGCCCTCTTCAACGATCAACAAAATACTTTTCGCAGGGCAAAGGTCGGCGCGGTAATCGAATTGCTTCGTGTGAGATTTTTTGAGAAGCGCGCGTTCCTCTTTTTCGATCTCGGGCTTGGTGGCATCAAGAATGACAAGGCGGCGAATTCCCGAAAGACCGACACGGCAGACCGTCACCTGACGCTTTCCGTTCGAGCTCGCCTCAGTCACGGTCAGATCAAGCTCCGCTCCCTCTCCGACGATCCGATAGAGAAACATCTTCGTCAAATATCTTGTTGTCATAAAAATTCCCGCCGTCAGTAAAATAAGCGCGAGCAGTTGAACCACCCAACGAAAGGGAAGCGCGGGAAATGCGGTCGGGATCAGCATCAGCGCAAGCGCGCCGAAGAAAAGGACGATCACCGTGTTTCTGGCTTTTTGATTACTTTTTGTGGGGATCCATTCGTATTGTACCATCATTTTCTCCTCATAGAAAAACCGTTTGAAACTTTTGCGTGCGGGAGTTGCAAAAAGACTTGAATTTGAGCGCAAAGTGTGCTATAATAAATAAGATAGATAAAAATTTTTCGAATCGCGCCTTTTGCTTGCGCACTATATTTATTATAACGAAAAGGAGTCAAAATGTCAAGAGCTTCCCGCGGCTTCCGCATTTTCGGAAAAACCCTTAAAATCTTGTTTTTTATGCTCATTTTTTCGGTCATTTTCTTTTTGTTCTGGAGAATTTTTTCCTCCGACAATCCGAAATCGATGGAGCAACTCTCGATCAACGACAAGCTTGCCGCTGCCTATGAACAGGACGGAAACGACCTTGATATGTTCAATCAGAACCTTGATATGATTACGCGCGCCGATCATAATTACGGCTATTTTGCCGTCACCGACAGCGTCTTTATTCCCGCGGCAAATCAGATCCAGATCACGTTCCGCTACAATAATTCGACCATTACGCATCTGGTAGAGGACAAGGGACTTGACGAAACGCCCTCGCGCGACGATGATCTCTTTGACGTAACGCTCTTGCTTGCCACCGACCTCACACCCGAAAATACCGAGGATAACCTCGGAAACGATCCTGCCTCGGTCAAGATGACGCGTGTTCACGCATCTTCGGTAACGGCAGACAAGAAAAATGTCTACAATTACCGCCGCCTCGTGTTTGATTTAGATGAGGTTGGCGTATCGCTCGAGGAGCTTCTGGAAGACGGAGAATTGCTCGCCGTATATACCGACGTATACTATGTGGGAGACGTCAATTACGACGAACCGACCTACGGTACGCTCTGTATCTACGACCACCTTGCCAAAACCTATGACGTAGAGCTTTCGGGTGCTGACAAGCGCGCTCTTCGCAAATACGGCAAGGACTGAGCTCTGAGGAGAGTACGATGGAACAAAAACGCTTTACGAAAAACGACGATTCCTTCATCTGCGCGCACTGCGGACGCGAGGTGCCGCCGCTCGGCTACACCTCACGCAATCACTGTCCCTTTTGCCTTTGGTCGCTTCACGTGGATATCAATCCCGGCGACCGTGCCAACGAATGCCGCGGCGCACTCCGCCCCATTCGTACCGAACCCGATCCCAAAAAAGGATTTATCGTGA
Source organism: Clostridia bacterium (assembly GCA_017411935.1). Lineage (GTDB taxonomy): Bacteria > Bacillota > Clostridia > Oscillospirales > CAG-272 > HGM12713. The sequence goes on from JAFQPC010000146.1 coordinate 3,033, forward strand.
TCCACCGCTGTGAAAAGTGCGGTGAGATCCGCCGAAACAAGGCGGCTCTGCGTGGAGACGTTCCCGACGACCGCTCTCTTCTGATCCGTCTGACCGCGCCCCAAGATTAAATGAGATTAAATGAAATGAGAGAACTTCTATGAAACGAAATCTTTTGGCTGACATTGAAGCGGGAATGCCCTCCTTTTCCAAGGGTCAGAAGCTGATCTCGACCTATATTCTTGAAAATTACGACAAAGCGGCATATATGACAGCATCCAAGCTCGGAAGTATCGTGCACGTTTCGGAATCGACGGTCGTCCGCTTTGCCATTGAGCTTGGCTTTGCGGGATACCCCGAATTTCAACATGCGCTGCAAGAGATCGTCCGCACCAAGCTGACCACGTTTCAGCGAATTGAGGTCACCAACAACCTCATCGGTGACGGCGACGTTCTCTCCAAGGTGCTCCTTTCCGATGCTGACAAGATCAAACACACGCTCGACGACATCGACCGCGAAGCCTTTGAGGAAGCGGTAAACCGTATCGTTGCGGCAAAGAACATTTATATTCTCGGCGTTCGCGCTTCGTCCTCGCTCGCAGGATTTTTGGCGCACGGTCTCCGTATGATCTTTGACAACGTCAAATTCGTACAGACCACCTCGGGCAGTGAGATGTTTGAGCAGATCATGAGCATCCGATCCGAGGACGTTATGATCGCCATCAGCTTTCCGCGCTACTCCAAGCGTATCATTCACGCCGTAAACTTCGCGCATAACGCAGGGGCAGATGTGATCGCGATCACCGACAGTCTCGCCTCTCCGATCGCACCGCAGGCAAACCAAGTGTTGACCGCCAAGAGCGATATGGCATCTTTTGTTGACTCGCTCGTGGCTCCCTTAAGTATCATCAACGCGATCATCGTTGCTGTCTCGCGAAAAAAGCAGGACGAACTGAAGATCCGTCTGCGCCAGCTCGAGGAGATCTGGGACGAATACGACGTTTATGACAAAACGCAAGGATAAGCTATGAACGAAACCAAAAAAATCGTCGTGATCGGCGGCGGTGCGGCAGGAATGATGGCGGCAATTTATGCCGCGTATGGCGGCGCCGAGGTCACGCTTCTTGAAAAAATGAATGCTTGCGGAAAAAAGCTTCGCATTACGGGCAAGGGACGCTGTAACGTGACCAACGACTGTACGCGCGAGGAATTTCTGCAAAACGTTCCGTCCAATCCCCGATTTCTATACGGCGCGCTCAGCTTTTTCTCGACCGAGGATACGATGCGCTTCTTTGAAGATGCGGGCGTTCCTCTGAAAGTCGAACGCGGACGCAGAGTGTTTCCCGTCTCGGACAAAGCCGAAGATATCGTTCGCGCGCTGACCGACCGTTGTAAAGAGCTCGGCGTTCGGATACTTTTTGAGAGAGCCGAAGATCTGATCGTTTCGGACGGCAAGATCGTGGGCGTTCGAAGCTCCCAAGGCGAACTTTCCGCCGACGCTGTCATTGTCTGCACGGGCGGCGCATCCTATCCCCGCACGGGCTCGGACGGCGACGGATACCGTCTCGCCAAAAAGATAGGACACACCGTTACCCCTCTGCTCCCCTCGCTCGTACCGATCGTCAGTCGCGACAAGGTCTGTGCCGAAATGCAAGGACTGTCGCTCAGAAACGTTGCCTTGACGGTACGTTTGACCGCGTCGGGAAAGACGGTTTACGAGGATTTCGGAGAGATGATGTTTACCCACTTTGGACTGACGGGTCCGATGATCCTTTCAGCGTCGGCGCATCTGCCCGACCTGACCCCCGACAAATACGAAGCAAGCATCAACCTCAAGCCCGCGCTCGATGAAAAAACGCTCGACGCGCGTCTGCTTTCCGATTTTCATAAATATCAGAACAAAGACTTTCAAAATGCGCTCGGGGATCTTCTCCCCGCCAAAATGATTCCGATCGTCCTGCGGCGCTCGGGGATCCTTCCCCACAAAAAGGTCAATTCGGTCACCAAGGAAGAGCGACGGGTACTCCGTGAGCTCTTGCAGGACTTCCGTATCTCGCTTGACGGCTTCCGTCCCCTGAACGAAGCCATCGTCACCAAAGGCGGGGTCTCGATCCGCGAGATCAATCCCAAAACAATGGAGTCCAAGCTCTGTCGCGGACTGTATTTTGCGGGAGAGATCCTTGACGTAGACGCCTATACCGGCGGCTATAATCTGCAAATCGCCTTTGCAACGGGCGCGCTCGCAGGAAACTCTGCCGCAGAAGAAAATGAATAAAAAAGAGGTAATAACTATGATTCAAATTGCGATTGACGGTCCCGGAGGCGCGGGAAAAAGCACGATCTCCAAGGGAGTTGCCGCAAAGCTCGGCATCGTTTACGTCGATACGGGTGCGCTTTACCGCACCGTTGGCTACTACGTTCGCAACAAGGAAATTGACCCTCACGACCGCGATGCTGTTGGCGCGATCCTTCCCGAAATTTCGATCGAGGTCGCATACGTGGACGGCGCGCAGCACGTCTTTCTGAACGGAGAGGATCTCGGCGATAAGATCCGTACGCCCGAAATGTCGATGTACGCGTCTGCCGTTTCGGCAATTCCGTCGGTCCGCGCCTTTCTGCTGGAAACGCAAAAGGAGATCGCAAGAAAGAACAGTGTTATTATGGACGGTCGCGATATCGGTACCGTAATCCTTCCCAACGCCGATCTGAAGGTCTATCTGACGGCATCGGCAGAATGTCGCGCAAAGCGTCGCTATGATGAGCTCATTGCCAAAGGGCAGAGTGTTCGCTTCGAGGACGTGCTCCGCGAGATGAACGAGCGTGACACACAGGACAGTACACGTGAGATTGCTCCCGCACAAGCGGCAGAGGACGCAATTCTTCTTGACAACACAGGATTAAATCTGGAAGAAAGCATTGATGCCATCATCGCGCTCGTTCGCGAAAAAACCGATTTTTTTGCCAACTAAGAAATAAACACGAAACAAAAAGGAGCGACGGCTGTGAAAGAAAAGAAAAATAAACCGAAAAAAACGGGCAGCGTCTTTTACCGAATTATTTACGCGATCTTCGCGGGTCTTGTGGGATTTTTATTCCGCATTCGTGTCACAGGACGCGAAAATGAACCCGACGAGGGTAGCTTTATTGTCTGTGCCAACCATATTTCGGCAACCGATCCCGTCGTACTTTGTTATGCTTTCCGCAAGCATCAGGTATGTTTTATGGCAAAAAAAGAACTCTTTAAAATTCCTCTTTTGAAGGGTCTGATCCGCGTCCTCGGCGCCTTTCCGATCGACCGCGGCGGCAATGACGTCGGTGCGATCAAAACGGCAGTCTCGCTGGTCAAGGAAGGGAAGTGTATGGGAATTTTCCCGCAGGGACACCGCTATCCCGGAGAAAATCCGAGGGAAACCGCAACCAAAAATGGCGCGGCGCTCATCTGTACCAGAGCCGAGGCGGACGTCGTTCCCGTTTATATCCAAAAGAAAAACAATACGCACAAGCTCTTCCGAAAGACGACCGTCATCATCGGAGAAAAAATTCCCTTTGAGAGTTTTGGCTACGATCCCGAAGCAACGGGGGAGTACGCAAGAATTACGGGAATGATTTTCGACCGTGTTTGCGCCTTAGGTGAAGAAGCAGCAAAGGAGCCGAAGGTATGAGCGCCGAGATCGCTAAGGATGCAGGCTTTTGCTTTGGTGTCAAACGCGCCACCGACCGCCTCGAGCAAACGATCGCAAAAAAGAGCGGCGAGCGTCTTTACACCCTCGGTCCGCTGATCCACAACGATGTATATAACGGCTGGCTGGCAGAGCAAGGAGTGGGAATTGCTTCCATCGACGAGGTCGAAGCGCTCGCTAAGACCGCAACCGAGCTCGCGCCTGTCCGTGTATTTGTGCGAGCCCACGGAATTCCTCGCAAGGATGAGGAGCTGCTTCTCCGTCTGACCGAAGAAAATCCCTTCTTTTTCTATGAGGACTGCACCTGCCCCTTTGTCAAAAAGATCCATAAAATTGCCAAGGAGCATTCCGCACCCGAAAATCTTTTTGTTCTTTCGGGCTACGCGTCTCACCCCGAAGTCATCGGAATCCTCAGCTATTTTGACTACGACGCGCTGACCTTTGAGAACGCGGAAGCGCTCACCAAAGCCATCGAAAACGGGATTTTTGAAAAATTCAAGGAGAAAACGCTGATTTTGACAGCGCAAACCACGCAAAATCTCTCCGAGTGGAAAAAAACTGAAGAAATTTTCAAAAAACTATATACAAATCGATTAATTTTTGATACAATATGTAGTGTTACCGAAACGAGACAGCAGGAAGCCGCCGCGCTTTCAGCGCGAAGCGACTTGATGATCGTCATTGGCGGCAAGGATAGCTCCAATACGGCAAAGCTGTACGGTATCTGTAAGAAAATCTGCCCCCAAACCGTCTGGATTGAACGGCCGGACGAGCTTGCGGAGCTGAATTTAATAACGTCTACCCACACGAAAGTGGGCATTACCGCAGGGGCATCGACCCCTTCGGGAGTCATTCAGGAGGTATATAAAACCATGAGTGAAATGAAAGAAAACTTTGAAGAACTGCTCAACTCGTCGTTCAAAACTTTAAATACAGGAGAAATCGTAACCGGAACCGTTACTGCCGTCACCGATGCTGAACTTCAGCTCGACATTGGCGCACCCGTAACTGGCATTATCAAGGCTGAACAGATCACCGACGATCCTTCTGTAAAGCTGACCGACCTTTACAAGAAGGGCGATCAGATCGAGGCTCGCGTAGGCAGAGTCAGCGACATCGAAGGAATTGCCGAGCTTTCGAAGAAAGCTGTTGATTCCGCAAAGAACTGGCAGAAGATCGTTGATGCATCCGAGAACGGCGAGGCTCTCACGGGCAAGGTCGTTGAGATCATCAAGGGCGGCATCCAGGTTCTGGTTGGCGCAAACAAGATCTTCGTTCCCGCATCGCAGACCGGCGTTCCGAAGGACGGCGATCTGAACGAGCTCAAGGGCAATGAAGTTACCCTGAAGATCATTGAGATCAAGGGCAACCGTGCGATCGGCTCGATCCGCGCAATTCTCCGCGAGGAGCGTCGCGCAAAGGAAGCTGCTTTCTGGGCAGAGATCGAGGAAGGCAAGACCTATACGGGTGTCGTTAAGAGCATGACCTCTTACGGCGCATTCGTAGATCTGGGCGGAATCGACGGTATGGTACATAAGACCGAGCTGTCGTGGCGTCCCATCAAGAGCCCCGCTGACGTCGTTTCGGTTGGTCAGGAGATCACCGTCTTCGTTAAGAGCTTTGATGCAGAAAAGAAGCGCATCTCTCTCGGCTACAAGACCGACGATACCAATCCTTGGTATCTCTTCACCGCACAGTACGCTGTCGGTGACGTTGCTGCTGTTAAGATCGTCAACATGATGCCCTTTGGCGCATTTGCTGAGATCATGGACGGCGTAGACGGTCTGATCCACATTTCTCAGATCGCACAGCAGAAGATCGGCAAGCCTGCCGACGTTCTCGAGCTCGGTCAGGTCGTTGATGCAAAGATCATCGCCATCGACGAAGAGAATCAGAAGATCAGCCTTTCGATCCGTGCACTCCTTGACGAGGCACAGGCAGAGGCTGAGGCTATGCCCGAGGAAGCTGTTGAGGCTACTGAGGAAGCTGCTGAATAATCTTTCAAAAGCCGCCGTGGATTTCTACGGTGGCTTTTGCTTCTTTTTAGGAGGTTTTTATGTACGAATCTATGGAAACTCGGGACGACATTTTTCTGACACAGCTTCGCCAAACCGCAGAGAAGGCGGTGCTTGAGTTCATCGAGGCGTCCGATCTGAAAGCAGGACAGCTTCTTGTCATCGGCTGTTCTACCTCAGAGGTCATCGGAAAACAAATCGGACAAGCTTCGGTGCCCGCCGTTGCCCAAGCGCTCGTTGATGGGATCCTTCCCATTTTGAACAAAAAAGGAATCTATTTGGCGGCACAGTGTTGCGAACATCTGAACCGCGCGCTGATCATCGAGCGGCAATGCGCAGAAAAATATGGATGGGAACCCGTATGGGTTCGACCGCAACCCAAGGCAGGCGGATCCTTTGCTACCGCGGTGTATGATGCGTTCGGAGAGCCCGTTGCGGTAGAAAAAATTCGCGCGCACGCAGGACTTGATATCGGCGGAACGCTGATCGGTATGCATCTGCGCGAAGTGGCAGTTCCACTTCGTCTTTCGATCAATCAAATCGGAGAAGCATCTCTGCTTTGTGCCAAGACCCGCCCAAAATATATCGGCGGTCCGCGCGCAATTTATGAATAAAAAACGAAACACGGAAAGTGAAAACTTTCCGTGTTTTTTCCTGAAAAAACCACAAGATCTTCATCGAAAAAACACGCGATTTTTAGGGGAAACCCTGTGTCGTTCACAAAATGTTTATATATTTATGGTATAATGTATTCTGTATTAGAATCTTTACGGAAAGGAATTCTCCGACGATGATAAAAATTGAACATCTGGTGAAAAACTACGGTACGAATTGCGCCGTGGACGACGTCAGTTTTGAAGTAAAAAAGGGAGAGATCGTAGGTCTTCTCGGTCCGAACGGCGCAGGAAAAAGTACGACGATGAATATCCTTACGGGATATCTTTCGGCAACCTCGGGCTCGGTCTCGATCGCAGGCTTTGACGTGTTGGATCACCCACAGGAGGCAAAAAAGCATGTCGGTTATCTTCCCGAGCAACCTCCGCTTTATATGGATATGACCGTAGAAGAATATCTGATCTTCAACTATAATCTCAAAGGCTGTAAGCTCAACCGAACCAAGCACTTAGAGGAAATCTGCGACGTGGTAAAGATCCGCGACGTTTATCATCGCGTCATCAAAAATCTTTCCAAGGGTTACCGTCAGAGAGTCGGCATCGCGCAAGCACTCATCGGCAGTCCCGAGGTGATTATTTTCGACGAACCAACGGTCGGACTTGACCCCAAGCAGATCATTGAGGTTCGAAACCTTCTGAGAAATCTCGGAAAAGATCACACCGTCATTCTCTCCACGCATATTTTGCAGGAGGTGCAGGCAGTTTGTGACCGAATCGTCATCATCAACAAGGGAAAGATCGTTGCCGACGAGCTGACCGAAAATATTACGCGCGCGGTGGAAAATACCCGACGCTTTCAGCTCAAGATCTGCGGACCGCAAAAGGAAGTCCTCGCTATGCTTCGCGCGAAGCCCGGCATCGTATATGCCGAGGTGCTTCCCGCACGCGACGGGGACGCGTATACCTACGTCATTGAAAGCGAGATCGGCGTAGACATTCGCAAGACGCTGTTCTATTCCCTCGCGGACAGAAATTGGCCGCTCGTCGGAATGGAAGCGCTCGGTATGAGTCTGGAAGATATCTTCATTGCCATCGTCGATCAGACCTCGGGCAAAAAGAAATACGAGCGCCGCGATCCCAAGAGTCGTTCGGCAAAAGGACGCGTTGGCACGGAGCAAGCGGTAGCAAAAAATATTTTGGAGAAAACCTCGACCGAAAAGGAGCAATTCTCAGCTCTGTTTGGCGATCACTCCGACGAAGATAAGAACTAACATCGGAAGGAACGAACACTATGTTTGCGATTTATAAAAAAGAATTGCGATCTTATTTTATCAACGCCATCGGCTACGTTTACGTCGGCGTCTTTCTCGCCGTATCTGCGCTGATGTGCTGTTATTCCACGCTGATCGCCAAAAGCTACGACACGGGCGTCTACTTTACGATGCTCCTCTTTTCCTTTATCATTCTCATTCCGCTGCTGACGATGAAGCTCTTTGCCGAAGAAAAGAAGCTGCGGACCGAACAGCTTCTGATGACCGCCCCCATTTCGATCTGGAGTATGGTGCTCGGTAAATTTTTTGCGGCAGTCACACTCTTTGCGGGCACGGTTCTCGTCTCTTGCATCAACCTTTTCCCGCTTTACGTATACGCGAACATCGAGCGTCTTTCGAACGACATTGAGGTCATTCGTATCGGTCCGTCCACGCCCGAGATCATTTCGTGCGTGATCGGTGTCATTCTCGTCGGTCTCGCGTTTATCTCGATCGGTCTCTTTGTCTCCTCGCTGACCGAAAATCAACTTGCGGCAGCAGTGATTACGGTCGCTATCATTCTGGCGATGCTGGTCCTCGACGCGGTGAACGCTTACATTCACGTGTATGCGATCCGCTTTGTGATCGACTGGATCAGCGTGATGAGCCGTTTTTCGAATTTTACCACGGGAATCCTCGATTACTCGGCAATTCTTTACTATTTGTCGATCTCGGCAGTGTTCCTGCTTCTGACGGTGCGTATTTATGACAAGCGCCGTTGGGGCTAAGCGGAAAGGCGGTGTTTTCCAATGAAAATAAAACTGAATGCACAAAATAACCGCAAGCTTCGCTATGGCGGTGTCACGGCGGCACTCACCGCATTGATCATTGCGGGAATTATTATCGTCAATGTCATCTTTTCTGCCTTAGCAGGAAAATTCCTTTGGTATACCGACCTGACCCCCGAGCTTCTTTTTACGCTCTCGGATGACTGCATCACCTTGCTTCGCGACGGAGATCCCGAATACCCCGATGCGCTCTCTCCGATCGAAAAGCTCGACGAGATCCGTGCCGAAAAGCATGCCGAGGATCCGAACTTCAAGGACGAGGACCTGATGATCGACATCATTTTCTGCGACGATCCCGACGTTTGGAAATATGCGAACGATCTTCAACGCTACGTCTATGACACGGCACTGCAATTGCAGGCGGAATTTCCCGATCATATCCGAGTAAAGAACGTCAATATCGTATGGAATCCCACGGCAGTCAGCCAGTACGGTGCGGTCAACAAAACGACCGTCATCGTCGAATGCGGCAGCGAATTCCGCACGAGATCGCTGAGCAATTTCTACCTGACCGATTCGAGCGCGGAAGAACCTTGGGCATATAACGGAGAGAAGACCTTTGCGTCTCTGATCCTTTCTGTCACGCGTGCAGAATCTCCGATCGCCTGCCTGACGACCAACCACGGCGAAACGGTTTCCGCCAATATGCCACTCGTACAAACGCTGATTATGGCAGGTTATAAGATCCACTTCCTTGATCTCTCGCAAGATGAGATTCCCGAGGATTGCCGACTGATGGTCGTCTTTAATCCGCAGGAAGACTTTATGGTCAGCGACGGAATCAACAAAGAGGACGAAATCGAGCGCCTTGAAAAATTCCTGGACGGAACGAACGCGCTGATGGTATTTATGTCGCCCACTCTGAAAAAACCCAACGGCGATATTCAAGCCAACCCGCCGCTCGAAAATTTTGAAGAATATCTTGAGGAATGGGGGATCCAGTACGACCGCCACGAAAGCCAAGACGACGGAAAAATCTACCCTTATATGATCAAAGACCCCACGCAAAGTCTGAATTATGACGGTGGCTATACCTTCTTTGCCGACTATTATACGGCAGGAGGACTCGGCACCTCGATGACCAAGGAGATGCACTCGGCAAAAATTCCGCCGAAAATGGTCTTCTCCAACGCAATGTCGATCTCTTATTCGAGTCAGTTTGAGCCCTCGCACCGTACCGATTCGAACGATCCTTCCATCGAGTACGATTGCGCCACTTCCTCGGCAGACGGAACGATGAGAACGATCTACGACGTCTTCGTAACAAGCGAAAATGCTGTTGCTATGGCAAACAACAAGGAAGTTGCCAAGGCAACGGCGACCAATCCCCTCAAGCTGATGACGGTTTCGATCGAGGATCGCAACGTCACCGAGCAGGGAGATCTTTCTATGGTCAACCAGGCATCTTACGTCATCGCCTGCGGCTCGATTGATTTTGCCGCAGAGGACGTTCTCCAATCTACCGCATACGGAAATAACGCCTTCCTTGAATATGCGCTCAGAACCATCGGTCACGAGCCCGTTCCCGTGGGTCTGATTCCCAAGCCGTTCGGTGATACGACGATGGATACGATCACTACCTCTGAGGCAACGACGTACACCATCATTCTGACGCTCGTTCCCGCCGTACTGGCACTTGGCGCAGGCATTTTCGTCCTCGTAAGGAGAAAGAACCGATGAAGCATACCAAAGAAAAGCAAAAAGCATCCCTGATGAAGCGGCGCACCCGCGCCATCATCATCGGAGTTGCCGCGCTCGCGCTTTTGATCGTGGCAATGGTTCTGGTTCTTGAGTATGCGCAAACCACCATCGTCACCGATGCGGACGGAACGAATTATTATATTCGAAAAAGAGACGGCGTTTACGCGCTGTACGATGCGGAGAAAAATCCCGTTCCTACCGAGGAGCAGTTCGGCTACTACGTCACCGAGATCGGTACGCTGATCCGAGTGGATCCCGAAACGGGAGAATATGAGATCATCGCACTTGTGGATATCGAAGGCACGGAAACATACGCCTTTGATACGAGAATTATGATCTTCCCCAGCGTTTCCAAGGCAAATATCCTCTCCATTGAGGTACACAACAGCACGGGAAGCTATACTTTCTGCCGCTATAACGCCATCACCGGCGAGATCGACCCCAAGGGAGATTTTATCATCGAGAGCTCTCCGACCACCCTCTACGACGAAGATTTCTTCTCGAAAATGTACGTGGCGGCAGGCTATACGATGACCCTTCAGAAGGTCACGGGACCCGCCGATGCCGACGGAAATCCGACGCCGCCCATCAAGCGCGACGAACATTGGAATCCTTGTACGCATACCGCCCCCTGCGCTTGCGACTACAAAGAATACGGTCTGGCAGCGTGTTCGAGAGTGGATGACAAGGGAACCGAATATTTTTACGAGCCCGCCTATTATATCCTGACCGACGTGGACGGAAACCGCCATAAGGTGATCGTGGGAGATATGCTCCCCGACGAAAGCGGATACTACGTTCAGTACGTGGATATCAGCGGCAAGACCGAGGTCAAGCGCGATACGGTCTACGTAATGAATCCCGATATGGGAGAAACGATGAACGCGGCAATTGAAGAATATGTCAAGCCGACGCTCACCTATCCGATGACCTCGACCACCTATTTTGACGTGCAGGACTTTACCGTTGTCCGCTTGCAGAACGGCGCTACGCCCGACGATGAAAATCCTTACGGCGAGAAACCCGTTATTTCCTTTTCTTATATTGATCTAAGCGAACGGCAAAACACCCTGCAGGCAAACTTCCCCTATACCTTTAGTCTGAATTGGAAGGGATATACCCCCGATGTCACGAGTATAGAACAATCTCTGAGAAGTCTGTATGAACCCAATTACGTCAAGGTCTGCAAGCTGAATCCGACCCATGAGGATCTCGCAAGCTACGGTCTGTACGCAAAGGATGAAAACGGCGAGTTCGTTCCGCACGCACCCTATGTGATCTCCTTTAAGTACGACGTACCCGAGGGAGACGGAGAGGTCAGCGGTACGCTCTTACAGCGCATTTTGCTTGCCAAAGACAAGGAAACAGGAAACTATTACGCCTACACAATGGTTTACCGTGCCGACAATAATAAGCTTCTGTTTTCCTATAATACCGTGCTTGAGATCTCGCGTCACTCGCTTGCCTTCCTTGAATGGGAAGAAGCTGATTGGATCAGCAAGACCTATATCAATTTTGACGTAGCGTTCGTGACCTCGATCCAATTGAATGCTCCCGATTATTGGGCAGAATTTTTGCCCGATAACTCAAACTCGGTCTTCTCGAACGGCATCAATACCAATCGAATGGAAGTCACAGCCAAGGATTCGACGGGAAAAGAGCTAACGACCGTCGGAGAACTGGTATTCGAAGACGTCTCAGGCGGACGTTGGGTCATTACGCCGACGGAGATCCTGCTCAATGATAAAAAAATCAGTTCGGACTATACGTATTACGAAACCTCTTTGGTTGACCGTGAAGTACTTTGTCTGAAGGATGAAAATTATATCAATTGCAGCGATAAGATCGTCAAAGTCGGACCCAACTCGGTCTATATCGAATATCATAACGGAACGACCGAAACGATTCCGCGCTACGGAACGCATATCTTCCTGGATTATTATGATATGCTGGGGTATTCCGCGATGATCGACGACTATCCTCTGACACCCGAAGAGGAAGCGGCACTGATTGGAAACAGCGCAAACTTCCTTCTCTCACTCACGCTGAAGACCGAAGATACCGACGGTACGACCGATACGACCGTGTACAGCTTCTACCGCATTTCGGCGCACAAAGCGTATATTATGATCAACGGCCGCGGCGGCTTCTGTGTCAAAATGAACCGTGTCCAAAAGTTTATTTCCGACGCGCAGAAGTTTATGAACCTCGAGCCGATCGATCCTACGGCAAAATACTAAATAAAAAGTTCCCACAAACCAATCAACTGGTTTGTGGGAACTGTATTTATAGCAAAAGAAAGGGCTTTCCTCCAAGCCTTCTCCAGTGGGAGAAGGTGGCAGGCGAAGCCTGACGGATGAGGTGTTCCTATAACGATTTTAAATCAGAAAAATTCAATCCAAGATTTTTTAAAATATCCGCTGCAACGGAACGAAAATTGTTTCTTATATCATCGTTAGAATATCGCAGAACCGTAATATTCCAATTTGCCAATCTCGCATCACGTTGTTCATCTTCTTTTTTGTGTTCGGGGGAAGTGTGCTGTCTTCCGTCAATTTCAATGACAACCTTTTTCTCTGCGATGTAAAAATCAACGATGTAATTTTCAATATTATGTTGACGATGTACATTTAACGGAAGTTTTTTGAGAAAATCATACCATAAATGTTTTTCTTCGGGCGTCATATTTTTGCGAAGCGTTTTAGCATTTGCCACGAGTTTTTTGTTGTAGGGAATCATTTCGTTACTCCTCATCCACCGCTAACGCGGTCCCCCTTCTCCCGCAGGAGAAGGCTTTTTATCATTCGCACATTTTCCTGTATCGGTTTTGTTCCGTCGAGACGAAGAATGTTACATGGAAATGTGGTTAGCCAATTCTCAATTTTATCAGGAGCTCTTTTTTCTGCATATTGGAAAAATTTTTCTTCTTGCTCGTATAGATCTCCTCCCGGAAGAACCCGATCTCCGAATTTTTCGATTGCCCGTTGCCGTATTCGCTCCATGCGCACCTTCAAAGGGACTTCAAGATAAATGATAAGATCGTAATGCTCGTTGATGTCCGAAGCCATATTTCCATTGACGGCAGAAAAAACAAAGCAAGGATTTTTCTTGATATCTTCCAAAAGCAGTTTTTCTACCTCTTCGCGCGTTCTGGGGGAGGAATAGGAGTTGTCGGTGGCAGAGAAGTAATAAGTTTCTACATCCATATGCTTGAAATTTAATTCTTTTGCAAGTGCATTAGCAAGAGTTGTTTTACCGCTTCCATTCAGTCCGCATACGCATATTCCGCATTTCATAATTTTCCTCCTCTTGGTTCGATATCTCATTATAACACAAAGACCGCAGAAAATCAATCTGCGGTCTTCGTTTTTTATTTAATAGGTCGCGCTGTCGAGCATCCACTCGCCGTCCTGAAGCTTCAGTCCGAGCTTGACGGTCAGTCGATCGTCGGGGGTGCTTTCAAGGTAGGATTCGATCTCAATCGTCACGTATTTTCCGTTTTTCGGACGAACGATCTTTGCCGTAGAAAAATCGTACAAACGCTTTTCCTGAATCAGGGGCTCAAACGTATTCGATTTCATCAAACGAACCTCGCCCGTATCGGGATCGGTATACTCTATATATTTTGCCGTCAGGATCTCCGAATTTTCGGTAATTCCTGCTGCACCGTCAAACATCATTTGATAAATAGACTCCAGATATTCGGCAGAATAAACCTTCGATGCGGCTTCCTTGATATTACCGATCGAAAGGTAGCCCGTATCGGTACGAACGTAATCATAATCAGAAGGGTCGCGATCGGTATAGTAGGATTCATAGGTCGGTTCGACGTAGTCCTTGATCTGATAGTAATAAATGCCCTTTTCTTCGTCGTGATAATACAGAGCACCGCCGACCTTCTCACTCGTTTCGGCTTTCAAGTAGACCATTCGCTCGTAAGAATAATTTTCAATCTTGTAATAGTAACGGTTTTCTTTGCTATAATCCGGATCTTTTCCCTCGATGGGAGCGTCGAGGATCTGCATACAGAAGGTTTTTTCTTCGCCGCTCGGACTCACCACCACAATATTTCCGTAGGTACGGTCAAACGCCTTGTAATAGAAGCCTTTCCGATCGCCTTCCTCATATTTTTTCGCGGTCGTATTCTGCTGTACTGCGAAAATATTGCCAAGCGTAGGATCGGGAATGACAAAATAATAATAGCTCACGCCGTGTTCTTCGTCAGAATAAAGCTTGGTCGATGCTCTGGGATCGGTCACTCGCTCGTAGGTTGCAAGTCCAAGACCGAAAAAGATCTCGTTGATCTCATACGACGCTTCGATCAGCTCCTTGAGCCGATCTTCGATCTCCGAATATTCGGGCGCTTTCGAGCAGGACGTTACGGCAGGGAGCAGCATACAAAGACAAAGAAGCAAACAAAGTATTTTTTTCATAAGAACCTCTTTTTGAAAATACGGGGGAAGTCTCCTCAAAGATTTCCCCCGCTGTGATTATTCTTCGGTCGTTGCGACGGTTTCCGTCGTTTCAACCGCTTCCATTTCGGAAGTATCTTCTTCCTCGGGCTCTTCGTGGGCAACTGCCGTGAAGTTGACGAGCTTCTGTCCCTCGCCAAGGCGCATCACAATGACGCCGCCTGCCGTTCTGGAGTAGGTGGGAATATCCGAAACAGGCGTACGAATGATCGTGCCGCTGTCGGTGATCATCATCAGATCGTCTTCCTCTGCGACGGTACGGATACCGCAAAGCAGACCCGTCTTTTCGGTCAGCTTATGGCAGGTCACACCGTAGCCGCCGCGCGTCTTCATTTCGCGGAAGTCCTCAAAGTCGGTACGCTTACCAAAGCCGTTTTCGGTGATGGTAACAAGGCTCTTGCCTTCTTCTACCACAGCAACACCCGTGACGCAGTCGTCACCGCGGAGCTTGATACCGCGGACACCGCGCGCCGTTCTTCCCATCGGACGAACGTTTGCCTCGGTGTAACGAACCGCGCTACCTTGCTTGGTAGCAAGCACGATATCGCATTCACCGTGCGTGTGCATTACGAAGACGAGCTCGTCGTCCTCGTCGAGACGCAGAGCGATCTTACCGCCGCGACGCTGATACTCGTATTCCGAGAGAAGCGTACGCTTGATGACACCGTTCTTCGTCACCATCGTCAGGTATTCACCCTCGTTGAAGCCTTCGACGCTGATCATCGCCGTGATCTTTTCGTCGGGCAGCATTTCGATGATATTGACGATATTCGTACCCTTTGCCGTTCTCGATGCCTCGGGAATCTGATATGCCTTGCGCGTGTGTACCTTACCCTTGTTGGTAAACATCATCAGATACGAATGGCTGTGGAGAGCCATTACCTTTTCCACAAAGTCGTTTTCCTTCGTGTTCATACCGATAATACCCTTACCGCCTCTGTGCTGTGCGGAATAAGTATCGGCAGGCAGACGCTTGATATAGCCTGCGTTGGTGACAGTGATGACGCAGTTGTGCTTTTCAATGAGGTCCTCGAGCTCAATGTCGTCGGTTGCCGCCACGATCTCGCTTCGTCTCGCATCACCGTACTTACGCTTGATCTCGGTCATTTCGTCCTTGATGATCTGAATGATCTTACCTTCGTCGGCAAGAATTCCCTCAAGCTCGATGATGAGCGCGTGCAGTCTTGCCAGCTCTTCCTCGATCTTGTCGCGCTCCATGCCCGTCAGCTTACCGAGCGTCATTTCGACGATTGCCTGTGCCTGTGCTTCGGAGAGCTGACGAATATTACCGAGTTCATTTTCGTAGCCGTCCTTGTAGGTGACGGTAAAGAACTCTGCCATCAGTCTTTCCTTTGCCTCGGGGATCGACTTCGAGGTCTTCATGATCTCAACGATGCGGTCAATATTGTCGATCGCGATATGATAACCCTCAAAGATATGCGCTCTTGCCTTTGCTTTTTCGAGCTCGTATTTCACACGGCGGTAGATGACCGACTTCTGATGGTCGATATACACGTCGAGGATCTGCGGGAGCGAAAGGATCTTCGGCTCGTTGTTAACAAGCGCGAGCATATTGATCGCGCAGGTATCCTCGAGCTGAGAATATTTGTAGAGCTGATTGAGAATGACTTGTCCGTTGGCATCTCTGCGGTATTCGATGACGATACGCATACCGTCACGACCCGACTCGTCACGCATATCGGTAATCCCCTCAACACGCTTTTCTCTCGCGAGGGCGGCAATTGCCTCACAAAGCACGCTCTTATTGACCTGATAGGGAATTTCGGTAATGATAATACGGTGCTTGTCTTCTTCGATCTCAGCTTTCGCACGCACCTTGATATGACCCTTACCCGTGGTGTACGCCTGAATGATGCCGTTGACACCGTAGATCGTCGCATAGGTCGGAAAATCGGGACCTTTGACGTATTCCATCAGCTCGGCAACCGTCGATTCGGGGTTGTCCATACGGTAGATCGTCGCGTCAATGACCTCGCCGAGATTGTGAGGGGGAATATTCGTTGCCATACCGACAGCGATACCCACCGAACCGTTGACAAGAATATTCGGGAAACGCGAGGGAAGAACTTTTGGCTCGCGCAGACGGTTATCAAAGTTTGGCTGAAAATCAACGACGTCCTTTTCGATGTCCGAAAGAAGCTCGTCGGCAATTTTCGACATTCTTGCCTCGGTATAACGGTAAGCAGCTGCGCCGTCACCGTCGACCGAACCGAAGTTTCCGTGTCCTTCGACCAGAGGATAGCGGAGCGAGAAATCCTGCGCCATACGTACCATCGTATCGTATACGGCAGAGTCACCGTGCGGATGATAACGTCCAAGCACGTTACCGACCGTCGTTGCCGACTTACGGAACGGCTTGTCATTGGTCAGGTGATC
>JAFQPC010000018.1 GCA_017411935.1 Clostridia bacterium
GTTTCGTGCTTCATCAAAAGGCGGTCGGCAATCGTTTTTGCGTCGACGGAGTTGGTTTCATCCTCGCCCCAAAGCTGCATTGTAATTCCCGAAGCCTCGTATCCCATTTCTTGAACAAGATGCGCGCACACCGAGCTGTCGATGCCACCGCTCATTGCGACAAGAACCTTTTTTTGTTTCATCGGTATCTTATTTCTCCCATTCAAATTTCGTCAGAGCTCCGTCTTCACGAAGTCCCTCAAAATCCCACTGACGCAAGATCTCAAAGACGGCGATCGCCACCGAATTGGAAAGATTGAGCGAGCGGATCGTGTCTCTCATCGGGATACGGACGCAACGCTCGTAATTCTTGCAAAGGATCTCCTCAGGAATTCCGCGGCTTTCCTTGCCAAACATAATAAAAACGTTGTCGGGATAGGGCGTGACCTCAGTATAAGCTCTCGGCGCTTTTGTCGTGAAATAAAAGATCGTTTTCAGAGCCTCGGGGTGCTTTGCAAGGAAATCCTCGTAGTTTTCATAATAAGTAATATCGAGTTTGTCCCAATAGTCAAGACCCGCGCGCTTGAGCTTCTTGTCGTCAATTTCAAAGCCCATCGGGCGAATGATATGCAGGGAAGCGCCCGTTGCCGCGCAGGTTCTTGCGATATTTCCCGTATTTTGCGGAATTTCGGGTTCGTGTAATACAATGTTGATTTTTTTCATAATTTGATCCTTTTTCTTGTTATGCTATTATTATAGTATTTTTTGCGTTGCTTTGCAAGGGCTTTGTGAAAAAAGTTTACAATCAAATAGTGGCGTAGTATGTTAAAGTACTTGAAAAAAAGTCAAAAATGTTGTATAATAATATGAATATATTTATTGGGAGGACTTCTGATGGGACTCGGAAACAAAATTTTTGGAACGTATAGTGAAAGACAGTTGAAAAAAATAGATAAATACGTGGATTACATTGAATCGCTCGCACCGAAGTATGCGGCGATGTCCAACGAGGAATTGGCAGGAACGACCGAGCTCTTGAAGCAACGCCTTGCCGACGGTGAAACGCTCGAGGATATTATGGCGGATGCCTATGCGGCAATTCGTGAGGCGGACGACCGTATTCTCGGAAAGCGTCCGTTCCGTGTACAGATCATCGGCGGTATCATTCTCCATCAGGGAAGAATTGCCGAAATGAAAACGGGTGAGGGTAAAACGCTTGTCGCTACGATGCCCGCCTATCTCAACGCACTCAGCGGAAAAGGCGTACATGTCGTTACGGTCAACGACTACCTTGCTCGCCGTGACAGCGAAGAAATGGGCAGAGTCTACGAATTTATGGGTCTTAGTACGGGACTTGTCGTTCACGGTCTTACTCCCGCGCAAAAGAAAGAGGCTTATGCCGCGGATATTACCTACGGAACAAACAACGAATACGGTTTTGACTATCTGAGAGACAATATGGTCGTTTATCAGGAAAATATGGTACAGCGCGGACATCATTTTGCCATCGTCGACGAGGTGGACTCGATCCTCATTGACGAAGCGAGAACTCCTCTGATCATTTCGGGTGCCGGCGAAAAGTCGACCGATATGTACGACCGCGCCGATGCTTTGGCAAGAAAGCTTCGCAAGTTCGTGATCAAAGAGATGGATTCCAAGCAGAGCTACGATGATCTTGATGCCGACTATATCGTGGACGAAAAAGCAAACAATGCAATTTTGACGCCCAACGGTGCGAAAAAGGCAGAGGCTTTTTTTGAAATCGAAAATCTGACAGATCCCGAAAACTCCGAAATTGCACATCATATCAATCAGGCAATTCGTGCGCACGGTATTATGAAGCGGGACGTGGATTACGTTGTCAACGATCAAGGGGTTATGATCGTCGATAGCTTTACCGGTCGTTTGATGCCCGGAAGAAGATATTCGAACGGTTTGCATCAAGCTATTGAAGCCAAGGAAGGCGTTCGCATTGAAAAAGAAAACAAGACCTTAGCGACGATCACCTTCCAGAATTATTTTAGAATGTACTCGAAACTTTCGGGTATGACGGGTACGGCGCTGACGGAAGAACTTGAATTCCGTGAGATCTATAATCTGGACGTTATCGAAATTCCGACCAACAAACCGATGATCAGAAAAGACCATTCCGATGCCGTGTATAAGACGGTCGAAGGAAAATACAATGCCGTGATCCAGCAGATCATTGCTTGCCATGAAAAAGGACAACCCGTGCTTGTCGGCACGGTGTCGATCGACAAATCCGAAGAGCTTTCCCGCATACTGAAGCGTCAGGGAATTCCCCATACCGTTCTGAACGCAAAATATCACGATCGCGAAGCAGAGATCGTGGCACAGGCAGGTAAGCTTGGCGCGGTCACGATCTCGACGAATATGGCAGGTCGTGGAACCGATATTATGCTCGGCGGTAATGCCGAACATATGGCGAAAAAGGAAATGCGCAAGATGGAGATCGGAGAGGATCTGATCGCCATGGCAACCGGTACGGCGGAAATTGAGGACGAAGAAGTACAGAACGCCAGAAGGGTCTTCCGTGAGCTGTATGAAAAATTCAAAGCTGAAATTGCGCCCGAGGCGGAAAAGGTTCGCGAGGTTGGCGGTTTGTTTATCCTTGGTACGGAACGGCACGAAAGCCGACGCATTGACAACCAGCTTCGCGGCCGTTCGGGACGTCAGGGCGACCCCGGTGAGTCGAAATTTTATCTTTCTCTGGAAGACGACCTGATGCGTCTGTTCGGCTCGGAGCATATGATCGGAATGGTCGATCGTCTCGGTCTTCCCGACGATATGCCGATCGACGCAAAGATCCTTTCCAACCGAATTGAAGGCGCACAAAAGAGAATTGAGGATCGGAA
>JAFQPC010000147.1 GCA_017411935.1 Clostridia bacterium
CAAAAAAGTACTTGCAATTTTCGCGATTTTATGATATACTGTATTTAATATAGAAATCTTATCAAGAGTGGCGGAGAGACAGGCTCGATGAAACCACGGCAACCTGCGATTGCGTAAGGTGCTAATTCCGGAAGATGAGAAGCTGTGATCTCCGGAGAACGGAGATTTTTTTGTTGCAGGACAGAAAAGGAGAAGGATATGAAGAAAAAATTATTTACCTCGGAGTCGGTGACCGAAGGACATCCCGACAAAATTTGTGATAAAATTTCCGATGCGATTCTCGATGAGATGCTTCGTCAGGATCCGATGTCGCGTGTCGCGTGCGAGACCTTCTGCACGACGGGACTTGTGACTGTGATGGGTGAGATCACGACGAAGGCATACGTCGATATTCCCACTGTCGTTCGTGAGACGGTGCGTGAGATCGGTTATACCCGTGCAAAATACGGCTTTGACTGCGATAGTTGTGCCGTGATTTCCTCGATCCACGAGCAATCGCCTGACATCGCTCTCGGTGTCGATAAGTCGCTCGAAGCCAAGGAAGGCGAGATGAACGACGGTCTCGACACGGGCGCGGGAGATCAGGGTCTGATGTTCGGTTACGCTTGTAACGAGACCGCGGAGCTGATGCCTCTGCCGATCTCGCTGTCGCACAAGCTCGCGCTTCGTTTGACCGAGGTACGCAAGAACGGAACGCTTTCCTATCTCCGTCCCGACGGAAAAACGCAGGTGACGGTCGAATATCACGACGATACGCCCGTTCGTGTAGATACTATTGTAATTTCTTCTCAGCACTCTGCTGACGTTGAGCTTGCGACCATTCGCGAGGATGTGATCCGTGAGGTTATCACGCCGATCGTTCCTGCGGAGCTGATGGATGCCGAGACCAAGATCTATGTGAACCCCACGGGACGCTTCGTGGTCGGCGGACCTGCCGGAGACACGGGTTTGACGGGTCGTAAGATCATCGTCGATACTTACGGTGGCTATTCACGTCACGGTGGCGGTGCATTCTCGGGCAAAGACCCGACCAAGGTCGACCGTTCGGCATCGTATGCGTGCCGTTATATCGCAAAGAATATCGTAGCGGCAGGACTTGCTGACCGTTGCGAGGTGCAGGTGGCATACGCCATCGGCGTGGCAAAGCCCGTTTCGGTCATGATTGATACTTTTGGTACGGGCAAGGTGGACGAGGACAAGCTCTCGGCAACCGTCGAACAGCTCTTCGATCTGCGTCCTGCTGCGATCATCAAGCGCTTTGATCTGCGCC
Source organism: Clostridia bacterium (assembly GCA_017411935.1). Taxonomy (GTDB): domain Bacteria; phylum Bacillota; class Clostridia; order Oscillospirales; family CAG-272; genus HGM12713. The sequence goes on from JAFQPC010000147.1 coordinate 1,271, forward strand.
GTCCGATCTATTGCCAGACGGCAGCGTACGGACATATGGGCCGCGAGGACATTGATCTTCCTTGGGAGAAGCGCGATATGGCAGAGGAGCTCAAAAAGCTTCTCGGCTGATCTCTGACACCCCAAACCAATCGCCCGCATATACTGCGGTGGGAGGTGAAGGGAATGATCGCTTTTATTATCATTGAGCTTTTGATCGGTCTGTTTGCCTTAGGGGGCATTTACGGTGCGATACATCTCATCGCGCGACGCTTCTTTGGCTCACGTCATACGATGCTTGCCATCGAGATTCTGACACAGCGCGACGCGGAATCGGCAGAGGTGCTGATTCGTGACGCGCTGTTTTCAGTCCTCACGCTTCGTTCGGGAAAGATTGCGGTACTGACGACCGAGAAGCTTTTGGAGGAAGAAGGATTTCAAAAAATTCTCAAACGCTACGGCGTGGACGTTCGCGTGGTGGCCGAGAAAAAATAAAAAAACAAGAAAACAAAAGAAGGAGGAAGCGATGGCAGAACAGACGGAACAGCGAAACGAGTCGATGCAACGCCTTGAGGGCAGTGTGGAACGTGTGATCTATACCAACGAGGAAAACGGCTATACCATTTGCGATCTCGCATCCTCCGAGGGTGGGGAGATCGTCACGGTCGTGGGAATTATGCCGATGATCGGCGCGGGAGATCATCTTTGCGTGTACGGTCAGTGGACGCATAATCCAAAGTACGGACGGCAGTTTTCGGTGTCGGAATACGAACGTGTGATGCCTGCGGACACCGCGTCGATCCTGCGATATTTGGCATCGCGTGCGATCAAGGGGATCGGACCGAAAATGGCGCAGAGGATCGTCGAGGAGTTTGGCGAGGACAGCTTTGACGTGATTGAAAATCACCCCGAATGGTTGGCAAGCATCAAGGGGATCTCGATGAAAACAGCGCTCGCGGCTTCCGAGAGCTTTCGCGAGCAAGCGGGTATTCGCTCGGCAATGATGTTTTTCCGTGATTATTTTGGTGCGACTACCACAGTGAAAATTTATAAACGGTGGGGAGCGCACGCCGTCGATATTGCCAAGAAAAACCCCTACCGTCTTTGTAACGAGATCGACGGCATCGGCTTTGAGCGCGCCGATACGATGGCACAAAAGCTCGGCTTCGAGGGGGATCATCCCGAACGATTGATGAGTGGCGTGTTGTACGTGCTCGCACAGAATGCAATGCAAAACGGACACGTCTGCTATCCGCGTGAGACGTTGATTTCCACAGCGGCGACACTGCTTGGCGCGGAGATCGACCGTATCGAGACGGCAGTACTGATGCTTCTGAGAAACGGCAGCCTTTTTACCGTCCGTCATGGCGAGACCGAAATGATCTACGATGCGGCATCTTATCATGCCGAAAAATATATTGCAGAAAAAATGCTTCTTCTTGATGCGCAGTGTGCGTCGGTCGATCTGAGAGATATCGATGCCTTTATCGAGGGAGAGGAAGTCAAGCTCGGAATGCGCTACGCCTCTTTACAAAAGAAAGCCATTTCCGATGCCCTTCGCTACGGTGTTATGATCCTGACGGGCGGTCCGGGTACGGGAAAAACGACGGTCGTTCGTGCGCTTCTTCATATTTTTGACAGTATGGGCTACGATATTGCGCTTGCTGCGCCCACGGGACGTGCTGCTAAGCGCCTTTCCGAGGCAACCTCGAACGAGGCAAAAACGATCCACCGCCTTTTGGAGATGACCTACGGCGAGGGAGAAAAAGCGACCTTTTTGCGAAATGAAAATGACCTTCTTGATGAGCAGATCATCATCGTTGACGAGGCTTCGATGATTGATAACGCGCTGATGTGCGCGCTGCTCAAGGCAATCAAACCGGGCGCACGCCTCATTCTGATCGGAGATGCTGACCAGCTTCCGTCGGTTGGAGCAGGTAACGTGCTTCGCGATCTGATCGCGAGCGAGCGCTTTGCGACGGTGCGCCTCGACGAGATCTTCCGTCAGGCACAGAAAAGTCTGATCGTAACGAATGCACACCTCGTCAACCGAGGGGAAATGCCGAATCTTTCGGTCAAAGACAACGATTTCTTTTTCCTTCGCCGACCCACCGACCGCGATATTGCGCTGACGGTTGCCGATCTTTGCGCGAACCGTTTGCCGAAGACCTACGGCGAGATGGCAAGACAGGGGATTCAGGTCATCACCCCCTCGCGCAAGGGCGAAGCGGGTACGGAGAGCCTGAACGTTTTGTTACAGAAAACACTCAATCCTCCTGCCCATACCAAACGGGAATACCGTTTCCGTGATCGCGTGTTCCGAGAGGGCGACCGCGTGATGCAGACGAGAAATAATTACGATCTTCTCTGGAACCGAAATTCTGACGACAAGGTGGGAAACGGAATTTTCAATGGCGACATCGGTCGCATTGAGGAGATTGATGCGTCCGAAAAAGAAATGACGATCCTCTTTGATGACCGTCGCGTGATCTACGACTTTTCGGATCTTGAGGATCTTGAGCACGCGTATGCCGTGACGGTGCATAAGAGTCAGGGAAGTGAATATCCCATTGTGATTTTGCCGATGTGCTCGGCGGCATCTATGCTTCTGTCGCGCAATCTTCTTTATACCGCTGTCACGCGTGCGCAAACGATGGTCATTCTCGTCGGACGGGAGGAGATCGTTTCCCAGATGGTTGCCAACGACCGACAGACGGGACGCTATACGGGGCTTGCCTCGTGGTTGGCAGGAGAAAAATCATGAAACGAAAAGAGTTTTTTGATCGTTTCGTTTTCGTTCGAAAATGTGTTGGTTGCGGAGAAATTCTTCCCTATGAACGCACGAAAGAAGCATTTTGCTCTGACTGCATCGTTCGATGGCGGATGGCAAAGACAGAAAACTGCGCGGAATGCCTTCGTGTTGTGACCGAATGTACTTGCGCGCCTAAGGGATTGCGTGGAGTTCGCTCTTTGCGGAAGGTATTCTTCTATCATTCGAAAAAGTACCGCGAACCGCAGAATAAGCTCCTTTATTTTCTGAAACATCATAGCAATGCAAGAGCTTCCGAATTTGTAGCACGCGAGCTTGCTCCTGCGTTGAACGAGGAGATCGCGGCGTGCGGTTTTTCGGAGAAAAAAGATGAAGTTTTCCTTATCAACGTTCCAAGAGGACGTCGCGCCAAAACGCGGTACGGACACGATCAATCCGAGCTCGTTTGTCGTGCTTTGGCAGAAGTCTGCCAAATTACCTACTGCGGATGCCTCGTTCGCGCTCGCAGAGGAACGGAGCAGAAGAAGCTCACGGGGGCAAAGCGTTTTGGTAACGTTAAAGGCGTGTTTTCACTTCGAGAGGGCACCGAACTCTCGGGAAAATGCGTGGTGCTCCTCGACGACGTCGTCACAACGGGCGCGAGTATGCTGGGCTGTGTCAAGGTTTTGCGCGCGGCAGGAGTGAGCGAAATTCTGGCACTTTGCATCGCGCAGGACTAAAAATAAAGAAAAAACGGGCGAGGTGACAATATCCTCTTGCAATTTGCAAAAAAATCCTGTATAATATAAGTAATTAGGAAAAATCACCCTATTTTGAGGGGAGAAGTTATGTGGAATTTCAAAGCGAAACAAATGTTGTCCAAGGATCTCGGCATTGATCTTGGCACGACAAGCGTTCTCGTTTATGTGGACGGGAAGGGGATCGTGCTCAATGAGCCCTCGGTAGTCGCAGTCGATAAAAATACCGACTGCATTACGAGGATCGGCAAAGATGCTCAGGTGATGCTTGGACGAAATCCGAATCATATTGAAGTCATCCGACCTCTCCGCGACGGAGTGATCAATCGCTACGACGTGACCGAGAAGATGATCGAGTTCTTCATTCGCCGTGCGTGCGGAAACGCAGTGATGCGTCCGCGCGTGGTGATCTGTGTGCCGACGGATATTTCCGAGGTGGAGCAGAGAGCGGTGATGGACGCAGGCTCGCAGGCAGGGGCACGAAAGACCTATCTGATGGCAGAGCCCGTGGCGGCGGCACTTGGCGCGGGACTCGATATCTTCAGCCCGACGGGACATATGGTGGTCGATATCGGCGGTGGTACGACCGAGGTCGCGGTCGTTTCGCTCGGCGGTATCGTCGTATCCAAGTCGATCAAGATCGCGGGCAACCGTTTTGACGAGGCAATTATGCGTTATGTACGCCGAAAGTATAACATTGCGATCGGTGAGCGTACGGCGGAACAGATCAAGATCAAGATCGGCGCGGTATACGAGCACGGAACGGCAAGAACGATGGAGGTCAAGGGAAGATGTCTGATCCAAGGACTTCCCAAGGTCATTGAACTTTCTTCCAAGGAGATGCTTGAGGCGATGATGGAGCCGATCTCCGCCATCTTTGATGCTGTTTGCTCGGTCATCGAAAAGACACCGCCTGAGCTTGTGGGCGATGTACTTCGAAACGGAATCGTGCTGACGGGCGGAGGAAGTCTTCTGTACGGTCTTGACCGTCTGATGGCAGACGTGATTGAGATCAAAACACGTGTAGCAAAGGAACCGATCAAATGTGTCGCGCTCGGTACGGGCAAAATTTTGCAGTACCTTGATCGTTTGCCCGACGGAGTGATCGATCTTTCGCAACTGAAACGGTAGTACTATGGTAATAAAAAAGAAAGATTGGCTTTTCTGAGCCAATCTTTCTGCATCTAAGGAGAGATCATGGAAAATTTTGCGTATCCAAAGCTGATGCAATATTTTAGGGAGATTTCTGCGATCCCGCGTCCCTCGTATCACGAGGATGCCATCGCGGACTTTCTCGTTTCGTTTGCCCAAGCACGGGGATTTTCCTACGTGAGAGACGAGTGGAATAACGTTCTGATCAGCGCACCTGCCACGGCAGGGCTCGAAAACCGTTCTCCTGTCCTTTTGCAAGGGCACACCGATATGGTCTGCGAGAAAAACAAAGGGGTGGAACACGATTTTTTGCGAGATCCGATCGCGCTCTGTGCAGAGGGGGATTGGCTGCGTGCTGAGGGAACAACACTTGGCGCAGACAATGGTGTTGCCGTGGCGGCAATGCTTACTATTTTGGACGGAGAAGCGCACCCGCCGATCGAATGCTTGTTTACCTCAAGTGAGGAGGTCGGACTTGACGGAGCGAAAAATTTTGACTATACGAGGGTCTCTGCCCGAACGATGCTCAATATGGACGGCGCGGACGATGGGGAGATCATCGTTGGTTGCGCGGGCGGAGCACGAAGCGATCTCTTTCTTCACGGAGAGAAGATCCCGTGTGAGGAGACTTGTTACCGTTTGTCGATCCGCGGTCTTGCGGGCGGACATTCGGGGGAGGATATTCACCGAGGACGTGCCAATGCCAATTGCTTGCTCGGACGGTTGCTTTCGGAGATTTTGACGGAGCAGGAGATTCGGTTGGCAAGTGTCGAGGGCGGCAACAAAGATAACGCCATACCGCGTGAGGCATCAGCAGTGCTTTGGGTGATGGATTTTGAGAGAGCTAAGCGAGCGGTCGATGCCCTATGGCAAACGATTCTCAGAGAGCTTTGCACAGAGGATTCCTCCGCGGAGCTTTCCTTTGTACCGTGCGAGACGGCAAGAATGGTATTTGATTCTTGGATGACGAAACGTCTTGTGACTCTGCTTTCTGTGCCGAATGGCGTTCTTGCGATGGAAGAAAACGCGCCTGATCTCGTACAGTTCTCGCGCAATCTCGGCGTGATTCACAGCGAACAGCAGGGGATCAAAGTGACCTTTTCCTCTCGTTCGGCAAAGAACGAGCAGATCGACGCATCGCTCACGGAGCTTGACGCTTATGCGTTGCATACCCAAGCGGAGATCACACACCACAGCCGCTATCCCGGCTGGGAGATCGCCGAACGCTCCGAGCTTCGCGAGAAGTACGCCGAGATCTTCTCTGGACTTTTCGGACGTGAGCTTCGTATTGCTTCGATTCACGCAGGACTTGAGTGCGGGTTGATCAAACAAGCCGTTCCTACGATGGATATGATCTCTTGCGGTCCGAGGATCAAAAATCTTCATTCTCCCGACGAGCGATTGGATCTTCGGTCCCTCGAACGATTTTTCCTTTTAATTACCGAGGTGCTCAAAACGATATAATAAAACAGCCGATACGGAAGACCCGTATCGGCTGTTGCTTTTTTATTTAGTTGGCTTTTGCATTCTGCTTTTTCGTGATCGCCTTGATCACAAAGAGCGTTGCTACCGTCAGCACGATTCCGAGGGGCAGGCAGATCCAGATGTTCTGCACGAAGCCCGAGATCACGAACATGACGAAGGAGATTGCCGCAACCGTGATGGCGTAAGGCATCTGCGTCGAAACGTGATTGAGGTGGTTGCACTGACCGCCCGCAGAGGACATAATCGTCGTGTCGGAAATGGGAGAGCAGTGGTCACCGCAGACCGCACCGGCAAGGCAAGCCGACATACCGATGATGAGAAGCTCGCTTCCCTCGGGGAAGATCGCAACAACGATCGGAATGAGAATACCGAACGTACCCCACGACGTACCCGTCGCAAAGGCAAGCACGCAAGCAACGAGGAAGATGATGGCGGGGAGCAGAGAACCGAGTGCTGCTGCTTGTCCGCTCATAACTTCGCCTACAAAATACTTTGCGCCAAGAGCTCCCGTCATGTTCTTGAGCGCGGTCGCAA
>JAFQPC010000148.1 GCA_017411935.1 Clostridia bacterium
CTCGGTCGATGCCTATGTAAATGTCGATCACGATGCGATGGCATCGTTTGACCTTGAGGATGCCGTTCCTGTGATTACGGGAGCAAATGCGATCTTGATGGACGGACGGTACGATCAAAAAGCAATTCTTGAGACCTCGAAAAAGGCAATGCTTGGCGATGACTCGGAAACAATGGGCGTGAAGACCCTTGCGGCATCGGTCGAAAAGGAATCGGGCGCAAAGCTCGTATGGTTTACGGGAGCGGATTCCTTCGCTCAATCGGCATCTGAGATTACCGAGGATTCGGCTCCTCTCTATTGTGCGTACACGATGTATCTTGTACGTGATTGGTCGAATCTTTCGTATGAATCCGAGGTGATATTGCCCGAAGCGATTCTTTACGAAAATTCGATGCTGCAAATGACGAGCGGAGGGGTAGGGCTCTTGCTGGTGAGTGCGCTCCTTGTGCCCCTCGGAATCGTTGTTTGCGCGATTTTGGTGAAGCATCGCAGAAAAAAAGCTTAAATATTTTTAAAAAATATTGAAAAAACTATTGCAATTCGGATGAAAACGTGATATAATACAAAGGATGATGAGAGTGGGTTTGAAAGAACCCACTCTTAATTGTTAATTTGTCACTCTTTCGTAAGGAGGAAACTATGGCAAAAAACGCAAGTGTTGCCGAGGTGGTTCGTGCGCTTGCCGAGCCGGTTGCCGAAGAGATCGGTTGCTGGGTTTGGGACGTAGAATTTGTAAAAGAGGGTGCAAGACGCATCCTGAGGATCACCATTGATTCCGAGGAAGGAATCACCATTGATGATTGTGAAAAAATGCACCGAGCGATCGACCCCATTCTCGATGAGGCAGATCCGATCGAGGAGCAGTATTACCTCGAAGTATCGTCTCCCGGTGTGGAGCGCGAGCTGAGAACCGAGGAGCACGTGATGGCGTGTGAGGGCTGGGATGTGGAAGTCCGTCTGTATGCACCGCTGAACGGAGCAAAAAATTTCCGCGGCGTTCTTTTGACGCTCGGAGAAAATGGAGAAATTCGAATTGATGCCAAAGGAACTGTGATGGAATTTCCGCGTGCGTCGGTGGCGAAGATCCAAACATATTTTGAATTTTGATAAGTTTTTAATGAATGATATACAATTTTAGAAGGATGGAATTAAAATGAACAAGGAATTTTTCGTTGCGCTGGATCTTTTGGAAAAGGAAAAGGGAATTCCCAAGGAATATATGCTTGAAAAGATCGAGGCTGCTCTTCTTTCGGCATTCAAAAAGGAATTTGGCAATAGCACGCTGATGCGTGTTTCGATCGACCCTGTCAAAGAAGACGTCAAGGTATACTTGCAGAAAGAGGTCGTTGAGGAGGTTACCAATCCTCAGTGCGAGATCTCTCTTGAGGACGCAAAGGCGATCAGTAAGAGACATAAGCTCGGTTCGATGGTCGAGACTGAGGTCAAGACCAAGAATTTCCGCCGTCTGAGCGCGGCAGCGGCAAAGTCCGTCATTATTCAGGGCATCCGCGAGGGCGAGAGAAAGGTGATGCAGGAATCCTACGAAAATCAGCGCGAGGAGATCATTACCGCAACCGTTCTGAAGGTGGATAGCGAAAACGGAAACGTTGTGCTCGATACGGGAACGGGACGCGCGGTGCTTCTCAAGAGTGAGCAGATCCCCGGCGAGACCTTCTACGTCGACGACAAGATCAAGGTGTTCGTGATGGAAGTCAACAAAGAGGCAAGAGGTCCTCTGGTAACGCTTTCTCGTGTTCATCCCGGTCTCGTTCGCAGAATGTTCGAGCTGGAAATTCCCGAAATTCAGGACGGAATCGTGATGGTAAAGGCAGTTGCCCGTGAGGCAGGCTCGCGTACGAAGATCGCCGTTTGGTCGCGCGATGAGGACGTCGATGCCGTGGGTGCTTGTATCGGTGCGCACGGAATGCGTATCAATAGCATCGTTGACGAGCTTGGCGGAGAAAAGATTGATATCGTCAAGTACAGCGAGGTTCCCGAGGAATTCGTTGCTGCGGCTCTCGCTCCCGCAGACGTCAAGTCGGTCACCTTTACCGCAGATCGTGCTTGCCGTGTTGTGGTGAATGCAGATCAACTCTCTTTGGCAATCGGTATGAAGGGTCAGAACGCAAGACTTGCGGCTCGCCTGACCGGTATGAAAATTGATATTAAAGCCGAGTGATCGGTAGGAGATAACGATGGAGCAACAGCAGAAGGTCAAGAAAATTCCGACAAGACAGTGCCTTGGCTGTAACGAACACAAGCCGAAGCGCGAGCTTCTCAGGGTGGTTCGTTCTCCCGAGGGCGAGGTCTCGCTCGACTTCACGGGAAAGAAATCGGGCAGAGGTGCATATATCTGCCACGACGTGCGTTGCTTGAAAAAGGCAAGAAAATCAAGACGGATCGATCACAGTCTCGAATGTCAGATTCCTGATGAGGTGTACGATCTGATGGAAAGTGAGCTTTCGGATCATGAGTGAACCGAACGAAAAAAAGCTTTTGGGCTCGCTCGGACTTTGCGCCAGAGCGGGAAAGCTGATCTTCGGTGTTCCGATGATCTGCGACGCGATGCGTCGCGGCGGTGCAGGTACTCCTCGCATCGTGCTTGAAGCCTCGGATACCTCGGAGAATACTCACAAAAAAATTTCTGACAAATGTAACTATTATCAGGTGCGGCAGGTTCGACTCTCCTGTGACGGCGCAACACTTGCGTCGGCGCTTGGAAAGACCTCAGCTTTGGCGGCGGTTGCCGTTTCCGACCCAAGCTTCTGTACGCTGATAGAATCGGCATTGAACACTTAAACGGTACTCCCTGAAAACAACCCCAAATCCATAGGAAAGGAAGTCCTTCGCGACCACGGAGGACACGGTAGAAAATATGGCAGCAAATCAAACATCCTCTTCGCTTTTGAAAATGAATCAATTTGCAAAGGATCTGAATATGAAATCCAAGGACGTGGCAGCGATCCTCGAGCAGAAGGGCGTTACCGTAAAAACGCAAAAGCCCTTGGAGCCTTCGGAATTTGATCTTTTGTTTGAGACCTTGACCAAGGAAAATCAGATTACGAATATTGAAGATTATCTTGACGGAATTACCTATATTCCGTCCAAGAAGAAAGCCGTAGCCGTGGCAAAGGAGGAGTCGTCTCAGCAGGCGGCACCCGAAGCTCCTGCGGTACAGGGGGAGAAAAAGGGAGAAGAACCGAAGGTAGAAGCAGAAAAGAAAGAAAACAAAGAAATTTCTGCAAAGCCGAAGGAAGAGAAAAAGCCTGTAACGACTGAAAAGATCGAGAAGGCTGAAAAAACAGAGAAGACCGAAAAGGTCGAAAAGAAGCCTGCCCCCGCGGCAACAACACCTGCCCGTCCTCAAAATACGCAGAGACCCGCAGAGCAGAGGCCGCAGGGAGCTCCTCGCACCGACCGTCCTGCACCGCAGGGTGGATTCGGACAGAGACCTCAGCAGCAGGGCTTTGGAAATCAAGTGCGTCAGGGTGGAATGGGAAGACCCGATCAGAGACCTCAGCAGGGCGGATTCAACAATAACCGTCCGCAGAATAACGACCGCTTTGCCAACCCCTTTGGCGGACAGAGACCTCAGGGGGGACAGAAGCCTCAGCGTCCTCAGAATGATCGTTTTGGCGGCGGATTCCACGACAAGGACGATCGCGTTCAGAACGCGCCCAGAGAAAAATTCAAGCCCCAGCCGATCGTTCGCAGCCAAACGGTTAAGGGTGACGAAAATCCCAAGCAGAGAGGTGCGACGCGCGTCGTCGATATGAGAGCGGGCACGGTCGATCTGTCGAAGTACGATGAGAGACTCGACAATTTCGTTCCCGATTCCGTGGGGGATGCTCGCGGTGGAAACCAGAAGCTGAAAAAGCAGAATCCTGCCGCAAACAACCGCTTTGGCGGAGCAAACGGCAAGAACAATAAGATGAAGGGCAAGAAGAGTGCTCAGCCCGTAACGAAAACCCCTACCAGCGTTACGCTTCCCGAGGAGATCGTCGTCAGCGACCTCGCTTCGAGATTGAAGGTAACCTCGGCAGAGATCGTCAAGCGATTGATGATGCTTGGTATGATGGTTACGGTCAACCAGACCGTAGACTATGATACGGCGGCAATCGTTGCCGACGAAATGGGAATTGCCGCGACCAAGGAAGTCGTCGTTACCATTGAGGAGCGTCTCTTTGAAGAAGAAGAGGACAGCGAGGAGAACCTCGTCACGCGTGCACCCGTCGTTTGCGTTATGGGACACGTTGACCACGGTAAGACCTCGATCCTTGATGCGATCCGTCATACTCACGTTACCAGCGGAGA
>JAFQPC010000149.1 GCA_017411935.1 Clostridia bacterium
CATTCGGTGTAGTCCGCGCCCGAGGGGGTGTAGGTCTTCTTCGGCTCAACGGCGATCTTGCACGCCGCTTCGACGCTCTCAAATACACCCGTGGCAACGCCCGCGAGAATTGCCGAGCCGAGGCACGCCGTTTCGTCATTTTTGAGCGTAACGAAGGTCTTGCCCGTCATATCGGCTTTGATCTGACACCACAGCGGGCTCTGCGCGCCGCCGCCCATCGTGCGGACCTCATCACACTCAGCACCGATGTAATCGAGATTGCTCTTGAGCATACACGCGACCGCTTCAAGGATACTGCGCACTGCGTGACCTCTCGTGTGCTCCATCGTCAGTCCCCAGAATACGCCGCGCGCATCGGGGTTGTATCTCGGCATCGTCGCGCCGCAAAGGTAGGGCAGAAAAGTCAGTCCGTCCGAGCCTGCGGGAAGATCCTTTGCCATCTCGTCGAGCTCGCGGAAGCTGAAGTTCTCGCAGAACTGATTCTTGAACCATTTGAGGGCAATGCCCGCGGTGGGCGTCCACATCAGGAGCGTATATTTTCCGTCAAAATTGAGGTGGCAGGGAATCTTGCTCTCGACTTTGTATTCGGGCATTTTTTCGGTGGGAGCGAAGACGACCATCGTCGTTCCCGTCATTTCACTGATAATTCCTGGTCTTACGATGCCTGCGCCGATCGCACCTGCGACCTGATCCATCGCACCCGTGACGATCTTGATGCCCTCGTATTCGCCGACGAGAACGCCGCTGGCGAGTGCTTCGGGGAGCTGATCCTTACGGACACCGATGAAATCGAGCATCTCGCCCCACCACTCTTTGTTGACAACGTCAAAATAAATGGTGGACGACTGGAGCGTCATCTCGGTGATAAAGCGTCCCGTGAGACGGTAGAGCAGATAGTCTTCGAGCAAAAAAATCTTCTTGACCTTTGAGAAGACCTCGGGCTTGTTGTCCCTCAGCCAAAGGAGTTTTGAGGCAGGCCAGGTCGCGTTGACCTCGGGTTGTCCCGTGACCTCATAGACGCGCTTCTCGCCAAAGTGCTCGCGGATCTTGTCGGCCTCGGCGGTAGCACGGTTGTCGAGCCAAACGATCGCTTTGTCGAGAGGTTTGCCGTCCTCGTCGGTGACAATGAGCGTCTCGCACTGCGTGTCAATGCTCATCGCGGTAATATCGTATTCGGCGCGGAGCTCGTTCAGGGCGTCGAGCGCCATCTCCCAATAACCCTCGGCATCAAATTCAACGCGGTCGCCCTTGACTTCAAGCGTATAGTCACGCACCGTCGATTTGACGGCGTTTGCGTTTTCATCGAAAACGACGGCTTTGAGCGAGGTCGTTCCGATGTCCATTCCAAGCAAATATTTCATAGGGAGATCTCCTTACACTTTTCTGATAAAATCGGTGCCGACACGGACTTCTTTTTCGGGGAGACCGTAGGCTTCCTTGCCGAGCGCGATGCTCTTCATGAGGAAGACCATATTCTCGGCGAGCGTGCGCATCGTCTGCATGCCTTCTTCATCTTCGATCGCCTCGCCCGGACGCTTTCCGTGCGCGATGTTCCAATATTGGCTGGTTGCCACGGCAAATCCGCCGTAGGTGAGGTATTTGTTGAGCACGTCGAGGGTTGCCGTTGTTCCGCCGCGTCTTGCGACCGCGACCGCCGCGCCGACTTTCATCGTCTTGTCAAAGCGTGCGCTGTAACAGAGACGGTCAAGGCAGGCGACGAGCGTACCGTTCGGACCTGCAAAATAGACGGGGCTTGCAATCACGAAGCCGTCGGCTTCGCGGAGCTTTTCAGCGAGCTCGTTGACGACGTCGTCAAAAGCGCACTTGCCGTTTTTGTAGCAGTAGCCACAGCTCTGACAGCCGCGGATCTGCATGGCTCCGATCTGCACGATCTCGTATTCGACGCCGTGCTTCTCAAAAATATTCGTCATTTGTCCGAGCGCCGTTGCCGTGTTGCCGTTCGCTCTTGGACTACCGTTGATTATAAGTACCTTCATAAGGATTTTCTCCTTCCGTTTTCTTCCTTTATTATTTTAACATAGGAAACGAGAAAAGTCAATCATAAAAAGAGGGCATCAACAAAATAAACAAACGATATTTGTAGGGACAGGCGTCCCCGACGGTCCATTCTGATCGAGAGCTAATCTTTCTCTAAGGACAGTCGAGGACGCCTGTCCCTACAATTTGTAATACAATGCCGTCGGTGCGTCGAACGCACCAAGGAACGAATTTCCACAAACCTCGGTAGGGGTCGGCGCCTCGACGACCCGTTCCAATCTCTGTGTAAATTTTTTCTTACGGGCTGTCGAGGGCGCCAGCCCCTACCGCGAAGAAAGTGCAAAGAAAGCTTTTACAAGAGAGGGCTGATTATGATGACACAAAAAGAGCCTGCCGCGAATTTCGCGGCAGGCGTTTATTTTAAAGTATCCTTCAATCCCAAAATATAATCCGAGCTCACGCCATAATAGTGACAGAGGGTAAGCAGATGTCGAATCGGCATTTCGTTTGCCCCTCGCTCGTATCTTGCGTACATCGTTTGCGAGGTTCCCAAAATATCGGCAATTTCCTGTTGTGTTTTATCGTGATCTTCCCGCAGATCGCGAATCCGTTTGATATAAGCCAACATAATATTTACCCCCTCTTTTGTTTCTGATTTGTAAATATTATATCAAGTAAACAACTTTACTATTGACTTTAGTAAATATTTGTACTATAATATAGATGTATTTTGACAACAGGAGGGTTATTTGATGAAAAAATTTTTAAAACAAATCATCATTGTATTTCTTTTGCTTTCTTCTCTAATTAATTTATTTGCATGTCAATCTCCGTCTCAATCTCAATCCGAGCCTTATCATGAGTGTTCCTATGATATTGAGAGCGTACAGATTGAACCTACGTGTAAGGAATTAGGTACGAAAAGATTTTCCTGTGAATGTGGGGAATTTTATGAGCTCCCAATTTCGACTATAACGCATATTATAGGTTCTGACGGAAACTGTACGATGTGCGGTAGACGTTGCGCTTCGGAAATTAGTTATAAAATTAATGACGATGGCGTAACGGCAAGGGTATGGGCTTATAGTGATAATGATGAGAGTTTTCACCATGTGGTGATTCAAGATACATATCGAGGTTTACCAGTAACATCCATCGGAGATAAAGAAGAGAGAGATAGTCGTGTTTTTTCGAACGATGATTTTTCGACGATTACAATTCCGGATAGCATTATTTATATTGCAAATGGTGCATTTTCGTCATGTCACTTCCTAAAGGAAATTACGATTCCTAAAAATATCAAAGCAATTAATGATACGACATTTTATAACTGTTGGGATTTGACCACGGTGAATTTACCTACGGGACTTGAAGTGATTGGTTGGGGGGCATTTTATGGTTGCGAGAAATTAACAAATATTTATTTTCCTAACACGTTAAAAGAAATTGGGAACTATGCTTTCCACAATTGCTCACTTACTAGTGTTACGATTCCAGATAGTGTTACGCATATCGGACAAGAGGCATTTTCTTTAAATGATTTGACAAAGATTTTTATTCCCCAAAATGTTATGTATATTGACGCCGATGCTTTTAGTAGTAATGGCTTGGAGATGGAGGATATCACTTTCGAGGATACTTCGGGATGGTATCATTATGGTACTCCGATTACTACTGTTGCTGAATTAAAAGCTCATTTAATGAATGGTAAATCATTATCTCGACAAAAGGGTGTATTTTGATCAATCATTGGTTTGAGTGTGTTTGTTGAATTTGATAAGGATATATAATAACAAAAGTTTTTTAAGAAAAAATAGAGGTATATATGAGCTTACACAGTTTATCATTGGATCTTGAAACGACCGCTTGTAAAATTATGAATTTTAAAAAAAGACCGAAAGGAACAATGTTCGATTCGGATAGTATTGAAAGAGAAACCTTTGTTGAGGTTATGATTTTGTTGTTAAAAGTCAAAAATAATTTTGACTTCAATGAAGAAATAGAAATGTTTGCGAACACGTATCAGGCGTACATTGACAAGGCTATCAATGTAATCGGCATAGATGAAGCGAATACCATTTATCATAAATTTAAAAAATTAATAGATGCTATGTAATTGAGGTTTTTATATGGAAACAATTTGGACGATTTGCTTGGTTGTGGGAATTTTTGCGTGCCTTGCATTGGGAGCTACGTTTTACTCTCATTATTTATCAGTAAAAGAAGATCGAAAAAAGAAAGTGGTAGGAACGTATAAAGGCTACAAAAAAGTCGAACTTATTATTGCGATTATTTTAATCATTTGTATTATTGGCTTTATAATCGCATATAGCAACTATACTCCAACCTATTCTTCCACTTCTTCATCATCTTCTTCCAAATGTACCAGTTGCGGGAAAAATACCGCTACTATTGGAACGATTTGTGATGATTGTCTTAATCGTGCCAAGGGTGCATTTTATGCTTCATAAATAGGAGGAGTTATGAAAGCGATACTATATATTATAGGTGTGCTTTGTGGAATCATTGGCTTTTCAGCTTTTTTGATAAACTTGATAGCGCATTAAAGGCAAAAATGAACGCATAGCACCAAAGCCGTGCATAAAATTCATACAAAAAGAGCCTGCCGCGAATTTCGCGGCAGGCGTTTTGGTTTTGCGATAAATTAATATCCAACCTTTTCCCAGCACTCGAACGGAGCTGCGAGTTCCTCGGAGATGTAGACCTGAGTCTTCTTGGTCTGGAGCATCGTGGAGGGCAGGTAGGGGGTGATAGGACCGTGCGTGCAGAGACGCGAGGTCATTCTCTGCCAAGAGGAGAAGGTACCGCAGGTTGCAAGTGCGTGAACCTCGATTCTCTCCTTTGCGCGCATTACGTCGAGCGGGCCGATGGTTGCTGCGCAGGGCGGAACGTTTGCGATGTCACCCGACTGACCGAACGTACCGTTGAGGGAGTTCTGCATAATGGTCATGGGGTGGAGCTTTACGATCTGTGCGGGCTGATTGAGCCACTCTTCGATGTCACCCGAACCGATGAACTCGGGGATCGGGTCAACGAATGCCATGTGACCTGCCCAACCGGGAGAGGTCGATGCGATGTCTGCGCCCGTTCCCTCGGTGATGTCGTCAATGATCTTGGAGTAATCCTTGATGTTGGCGTTGGTGGGGAAGTGAACGTTCTCCATAGGCATACGGAGCTTCTCGTCGATCTGGTAGTACAGATACTTGATCATCGAGTGAGCAAAGCCTGCCTCGTAGGTGATCGGAGCGATGTTGCCGTCCTGGTCAGCCCACTCGTCCTCAGCAACAAGGTGAACCTTGGAGCAGTCAACCTTAAAGTAGTTGATGAGCTGTGCGAGAGGAATGTAGGTGTCAGGCTCGGGGTTACCGAGGATCATCGTAAAGGATTTTCCTGCTTCGGAAGCTGCCTTCAGACGGGTGAAGAGGGTGGAAATGAGAACGGG
>JAFQPC010000150.1 GCA_017411935.1 Clostridia bacterium
ACCAACCCGGGGCAAGACCCTCGGGAATACGGGGGTCACGGCTCGGGAAATTGACGGCTTCGCCAAGAATGACGAGCCCCTTGATAAAGGGAAATTCGGCGAACAGATCGCCGTAGAGCTTGTCGTAGAATTTTTGTGCTTCTTCTCCCTCGGGATAGACCTCGTGGGGAGTGTAGCTTTCCACGTAAATATCAAAGCCGTATTTTGCGGCGCGCGTGGCGAGATCCTTGAAATTCTGGAATCCCTTCCAGCTCTCATTGACGCCTCGGATCCAAAGCATCAGCGCGGAAAAACCGTGGTGCGCGAGAAGCGAGAGATATTCGTCGGGATATTCTCCCATTCCGTAGCCCGACATGACCGTTCTCGGATGGAAGAGAATGCGCCGTGTAAGCGTTTCTTTTTTGAGGAAGGGCGCTTCGCGCAGATTCATCACATCTTCTAAATAATGCAGAGCTTCCGCGATGCCGCATTCGTCAAAGCCCTCGATGAGAACGCTGTCTCCCACTGTCATGCGGTGTCCTCTGCGTTCGGATGCCTCCCCCAGATCGGGGTTGAGGACAAGGCGGACGCACTTTTCGATCGGCTGTCCGCGATCAAAATCGACGTATGCGGTGACGTTCATCGAGGTAAAAAGATAATCGGCAAAATCCTTTGCGGCGGTGAGAGTCACCTCGCCCGCATTCTCGGGCATCAGGATCGCCGTCGGACTTTCAAAGAAAAATTCGTCGTCCCTTGGCAAAAGACTTGCATCACGGCGGTCTTTTTTATGAACTTCCAAGAGTCGCTTGCAAAAATCGTAGTGCTTTTCCATCGAGTAATTTTATCCTTTCTTTTGTAGTTTTTTTACTCTTGAAAAAATTATATCATACAGAGAAAAAAAGTCAAGAGATTTTTAAAAAAACTCTTGACAAATTATACTATGCGTGATATAGTATTATGTGAAAGGGGGTATTCGTATGGATATTCAAATGAAACGCGGACTTTTGGACGTCTGTGTCTTGGCGGCGATCAAAAACGAGGATTCTTACGGGTACCAGATCATCAAGGATCTGACACCTTACGTGGAAATTTCGGAATCGACGCTTTATCCGATCCTGCGGCGTCTCGAAGCGGCAGAGCTTCTGACGGTACGTACGGCGGAGCACAACGGACGCTTGCGAAAGTATTATCATATCACGCCGAGCGGTGTGAAACGAATTGAGGATTTCAAGGAAGAATGGAGAGAAATTCTTTCGATCTATCAATTCGTCATCAAGGAAAGAGAGGAGAAAACGGCAAATGACAAAGAATGAATTTCTGAATATTTTACGTTCACGGGAAGAGATTTTCGGCTTACCCGAGGAAGATATTGTGCGGTCGCTTTCGTTTTACGAGGAATTGATCGACGACCGTATCGAAGAAGGAATGAGCGAGGAGGAGGCGGTCGCGGCTGTGGGAGATCCCAGAGAGATCGCTGCGCAGATCCTTTCGGAAATTCCGCTCTCCAAGCTCGTCAAGGAGAAAATGAAGCCGTCGCATCGGCTGCGTGCGTGGGAGATCGTTTTGCTTGTTTTGGGAGCTCCGATCTGGCTGTCACTGCTTTGCGCCGCGCTCGTGATCGTGATCTCGCTGTATGCGGTGCTCTGGTCGCTGGTGGTGGTCGCTTGGGCAGTGGTTGCGGCGCTTGGCGGTACGTTGTTGCTCAGCATTGCGGCACTCGTGTTGCTTTGCGCGCAGGGAAGCATCGGCATGGGACTCTTTTTGCTGGGACTGGGCGTGATTTGCGGCGGACTTGGTGTGTTTGCTTGGTATGGCGCGATAAAGGCGACGAAGGGCGCGTGGTGGCTCACTAGCAAGATGCCTTTTTGGATGAAATCGTTGTTTGTCGGAAAGGAGAAGAAGGGATGAAAAGATCAACTCTGATTTTGATGATTATTGCCGCATCTCTTGTGGTGGCGGGCGTTTTTCTCTGCGTTGTCGGAATGGCGCTTTCGTCGGGTGATACGTTATGGAATGGAGGTTGGATCGCCTTGGGTACGAGAAATACGGCGGTCAATGAATTTGAATTTACGGAAGAAGTTTCCGACATTGATATTGTGGTGAACACGACCGACGTGGAGATTTTGCCCGCGAGCGATGGCGTAACGAAGGTCGTTTGTCAGGAGGATGCTCGCGAGCCGCACACGGTCTGGGTGGAAGACGGCACGCTGAAAATTGGTATGGAAAAGCAGTCGTGGTATCGGAAGATCCGCTTTTTCTCGATCGGCGAGCGCAAGGTCACGGTCTATCTTGCCGAGAAAGAATTGGAGCGCCTTTCCATCAAGACCGATACGGGAGACGTTCGCGTGGCAAAGGAGCTTTCTTTAGCAAGCGCGTCAGTCACCACCGATACGGGCGAGATCGCATTTGCTTCGCCGGTGGCGGGGGCACTCAATATTCAGGTCAGAACGGGTGACGTTTCGGTTTCTTCGCCCACGCTTGGCTCGGCGGAGATCACCGCGACGACGGGTGACGTATCGCTTTACGGGGTGACGGCAGACGAGATCAAGATCGAGACGAGCACGGGCGAGATCGAAGCAACGTCGGTGTCGTGCCGTACGTTTTCTGCCCAATCCTCGACGGGAGAGCAGGAATACGAGCGAGTGCTCGCAGAAAAGACCCTGACGCTCCAAGCAACGACGGGAGATATTTCGCTCTTGGACTGTGACGCGGCAGAGGTGTCGATCACGACCGATACGGGCGACGTTTCTGGACGTTTTCTGACGGAGAAGGTGTTCTATACCGAAACCGACACGGGAAGAGTGAACGTCCCCAAATCAACGTCGGGCGGTCTTTGTGAGATCACGACCGACACGGGCGATATTGAATTTGATGCACCGTAAAAATAAAAAAGCCTCTCCTTTTGGGAGAGGTGGTACGCGAGGCGTGACGGAGAGGGTTGTTGGCAGAAATGCCCTCTCAGTCGCTTCGCGACAGCTCCCCCTAAGGGGGAGCCCTTTTTGTCTTTTACGACAGCAACAGCGGAAAATGCTCGATCCAAAGGAGGGTTTGATACGCCATCGCTTCTCGGCGAATGCGGCTTACCGTATTTTTCTCGCGCAGGATCTCCCGATCCCATGTTTCTCCAAGCAAGGAGCGCAGAACGGCGGTATCGGTGCTTGCAAGAAGCGAGCGCATCGTTTTTTCAAGCCGTCGCAGATCTCGTTCTTTGACAAAAAATCGTTCGGGAACTGTGGGTATCAGTGTGAGCTTTTTCATCGTTCCGATGCGGTCGGCGCGCGTTTGGGCATAGCGAACGCTCATACAGAGGGTGGGGTCTTCAATGATAAGGCGGGACGGTGTGCCTCTTTCTCGGCGCATGGAGAGATCGTGGAGAAGTGTGGGCATCAGGTAGTCAAATTCGGGAGTTTCAAAAGCAAACAGAAGCTCGGTGAGCATCGAGGCGAGTTCTTCTTCCTCGGGAACGTAAAATTCGGGAAAAGGAATCGCGGATACGCGAGAGGGAGAGGCTTGCGGCACTTTCGGTTGATTGGGAAAGAGCCGAAGTCCCAAGCGAGAAAAGACGGCGGAATATCCGTCGGGAAGCGCATTTGCGTCTCGGTAAAGATCTTCGGCAAAGTAGGTGCCGCAGGGCGAGATCAGGTGCGTTCGGAGCGCGCCCGCGTCGATACGAAAGAGTCCGCCTTGGGTTCGAAGAAGCGCTCGGAGCTCGGACGCAAAGAAGAATGCCCGTTCGTCTTTATAATAAAAAATCGGACGCGATCCGTTGCGATCTTTGGCAAGATAAAGCTCTCCTCGCTTTTCGTCGGCAATGGCAAGGGCGAACTCACCGTCGAGCGCGTCGGCAAGCGTATTCCCGAGCAGACGGTAGGCGCGGAGCAGAGTGCTTGCGTCGGTGGGATCGTACAGCGCCTCGCCGAGGTCTTCTCCCGAGGGCAAAAGACGAGGAGTTCCGTCGATGACGGCACTGAGGGGATTTCCGTCCTCGGTGAGGGTCAACGGGAATTTTGAGGTCGCCGTTTTCTCGTCGTTCTGAACGAGCGCGACGCTTCCGTGCAGATAGGCGCGCCGCTGTGCTCCGCCACGAAGAAGCATCGCGCGGCTCATGGTAAACAGCGGTTGGCTGTCAAATTCTTTTTGCGTCCAACAGATCATTCCTGCGATGGCACTCATTTTCGTCCTCCTTTTTTCTTGCTAATTTAATATATGAAAAAGAGAGGGCGGATATTTGCTTTCGGAGATGCACGATTGGAAAATTTTTGCATATAATAGGAACGAGAAGAAACGAGACCGTCAAAGGAGGTGCGCGTATGTGTCGGGTGAGTCTTAGAAAGCTTGTGGGGATCTCTGCTGTATGATTTGGCGCGGGGATCTTGCTTTCGTTTTTGCTTCCCGGATTTTTTCTTGCCTTTCTGGAAGCCATCGTCGTGATCGCGGCGGGCATTTTACTGCTTGGAAAACGCCGCTGACCGTTACCGACGCTACGCAGTTTGACTGACACGAGAGAAAGGAGCTTCTTATGAAAATCGTATTGGTACATTCTCCTGCCATTCTGTCCCCCTTTTTGAGAAAGTTTTTCGGGATCCAGAAGAAAGGGAAGAAGTAAAATGAAAAAAGCGTAGCCGTGAGATCACAGCTACGCTTTTTGCTTTTATCTCTTTCAATTTCAGATCATTTTCTCTGCCGCGGCGGCTTTGAGGCGGTCGGCAACACGGCGAAGATCGCGCGGGGTCGCACCGTCCGAGAGAAGTCCGTAATTTTCGATGATCATCACGAATGCCGTCGAACTTGCGGAAAGCTCCGAAACCTCGGAAAGCATCCGTCTTGCCGTTTCCATCGACTGTACCGCACCCTCGGTCTCGGCAATCAGTCGGCGAAGTGCCGCTGCCGCACCGATGGCGATATAGCAAGGCAGAATGCCCTGCGCCTCGCAAAGCTTTGCCGCGCCGATGAGACGGTCCTTCGGCGAGAGCTTTCTTGCGGGGTCGCCGCCGACACGCAGGCAGGTGTCGCGCAGGGCGCTGTTGGTAAAGCGGTAAAGGAGATCGTCGATGTGACGAAGCAGGCCTTCGAGCTCTACGTCGTATGCCTTCGAAAGAGCGCGTGCGCTTTCGGTCATTGCGCCGCGAACAATGGCAGCGATCGCCTCGTCGTCGATGGCCTCGTAAATATACGCAAGTCCGAGCACGTCGCCAAGGTACGCGCAGGTCGCGTGTCCCATATTGTGCAGATAGAGCTTTCTCTTAACGAAAAAGTCAAAGGGAGAGAAAGGAACCATTCCCTCGATCTCGGGAATCTCTCCGCGGAAGGCAGCCTTGTCTACGGGCAAAAATCCGTAGGATTCAACGCAAACGCGGAGCGGCTCTCCGTCGCGCATTTCTTCGGTCTGTACGGGAACCATTCTGCCGATCGAGGTCTCGACCAGACCAAAATTTTCGTCAAACCACGCGCGTTCCTCTGCCGAAAGATGGGGCGTGATGAGGTCGTAGAGAACCTCGTTGGCGTCCATCAGGTTTTCACAGATCAAAAGATTGAGGGGCTTACCGCCCTTGGCAATTCTCGCACGAATACCCGCAACGATATTGGGTACGATATAGGGCAGGATCTTTGCGCCCACCGAGGTTGCCATAATATCTGCCTCGGCAATGACCTCGGCAACGGCATCTGTGTTCTTGCCGTTGACGGCACAGACGTTCGTTACCATTCGGTCCTCATATCCCTCGCTCGAGAGAATCCGCAGGGGGTATTCGCCCTTTTCGTTCAAACCGTTGACGACCGCATCGGCAACGTCAACAAAGGTCACGCGATAGCCCGATGCAGCGAGCAGCGCACCGATAAAACCTCTGCCGATATTTCCACCGCCGTACATAACTGCACGTTTCATGATAAATTCCTCCGTGTTCTGAAAAGTTAAAATTGGTCCTTGATCTTGGCAAGGCAGGCAGCGCAAACTCGTTTACCCTGAAAATAAACGATATTATCACTACTCTGGCAGAAGGTGCAGGCAGGCTGATATTTTTGCAGGACGATGTGATCTCCGTCCAAGAAGATCTCCAAAGGGTCTCCCTCCTCGATCTCCAAACGCGTCCGAAGCTCCTTGGGCAACACGATTCTGCCGAGCTCGTCGACGCGGCGAAACATTCCTGTCGATTTCATTTTTTGCTCTCCTTTCAAGATGTCAAGCTTTGACAATATTATAAAGGATTTTACAAAAAATGTCAATCTTTTTTTGTGTAATTCCGAAAAAATCGTTCGACGGATTTCGAGCCGCAAGATGCTCTTGGAATTTTTTGAAAAAAACGGTTTATTTTCATTCAAAAGGTAAATACTATCCTTATTGTCATACAAAGGAGATAAAAGAATGATCCGAGGACTTCAAAAGCAAATACTTTGGCTTTCCACGCCAAAGAGCCGTCATTTTGAGCTCGTCTGCTTTATTTTGCGTCCCGAGCGCTGTCGCGAGACTCCCAAGGATGCCGAGATCCTCCGCGAAGCGAGAAGCATTCTTTTGCAAGCTGAGCCGCCGATCAAAGAAAGACCTCCGCAGGGGAAAAAGAGGACACGCTTCCTTTTTTTGCTTTTTTTCGGCGGACTTCTTTGCGGTGTTCTCGCTACGCTTCTCGGATGTGCACTGCTTGGCGCGCTCTGAAAATCCGCTTGACAAGCGTGGGGAAATATGGTATACTATCTTTAGGTGAAAACAGAAGATCAACCTCCGGGCGGCTTTGTGGGGAGCGGTGTCACAGAGTCAACGGGAGTTTCGTTTGCGTGCTTTTTTTGCTCGGATCTTCTTTTGTTCCATAAAAATAAAATAAGAAAGAATAGGAGAATTTATGCCTAAAAAAGAACTTGGCAAGCTTCGTGTCATTCCTTTGGGCGGTCTGAACGAGATCGGTAAGAATCTGACGGTCCTCGAATACGGAGATGACATTCTGATGATCGATTGCGGTCTCGGATTTCCTGATGAGGAGATGCTCGGCATCGACCTCGTCATTCCTGACCTGACCTATCTCGAAGCCAATGCCCATAAGATCCGCGGTATCGTTCTGACACACGGACACGAGGACCATATCGGCGCGATCCCTTACTGTCTGCGACAGATCAATCCCCCCATTTACGGAACGAATCTGACGCTTGGTATCATTAAAAACAAGCTCGCGGAACACGTGCTTCCTTGCGAGCCCTCACTTCACTGTGTTCACGCAGGAGAAACGGTGCGCCTTGGCGCATTCTCGGTGGAATTTATTCACGTCAATCACTCGATCGCCGATGCTTGCGCGCTCTCGATCACGACCCCCGTCGGAACGGTGGTGCATTCGGGCGACTTTAAGCTCGACATCACGCCCATTGACGGTGAAATGATGAATCTGACGCGTCTGGGAGAGATCGGCAAAAAGGGAGTTCTGCTTCTGATGTGCGAATCGACCAACGCTGAGCGCCCTGGACACACGCCTTCCGAGAAAAAGGTCGGAAAATCGCTCGAATATATCTTTACTGCCAACCCCGATAAGCGAATCGTCATTGCTACTTTCTCGTCGAACGTGCATCGCGTACAGCAGATCATCAACGTCAGCGCGCGCCACGGCCGAAAGGTCGCGATCACGGGACGGAGTATGCTCAATATCGTGGGCGCTGCCGTCGAGCTTGGTTATATGAGTGTGCCCGAGGGTGTTCTCATCGACGTCTCGGAGATCAAGCGCTACAAATCCGAGCAGATCACGCTCATTACCACGGGAAGTCAGGGTGAGCCGATGTCGGCACTCTATCGAATGGCGTTCGGTGACCACGCGCAGATCACGCTCGGTCCGCAGGACCTTGTTGTGCTCTCGTCGAGTGCGATCCCCGGCAACGAAAAGCTCGTCGGAAAGATCATCAACGAGCTCTCGAAAAACGGAGTCAGCGTTCTGCACGACGCCGTCGTTGAGGTGCACGTATCGGGACACGCTTGTCAGGAAGAACTGAAGCTCTTACAAGCCCTCATCAAGCCCAAATACTTTATGCCTGTCCACGGCGAATACCGCCATCTTGCCGCCAATCGCGAGCTCGCTCTCGATATGGGAATGGACGATCGGAATATTTTCATTTCGGATATCGGTAAAGTGCTTGAGATCGACCGAAAGAGCGCAAAATTCAACGGCACGGTTCCTGCGGGCAAGGTGCTCGTCGACGGATACGGTGTGGGTGACGTCGGAAACATCGTGCTTCGCGACCGCCGCCATCTTGCGCAGGACGGTTTGATCGTCGTCGTTGCGTCGATTGATGCCGAGTCGCATCTGCTTCTTTCTGCCCCCGATATCGTCTCCCGCGGCTTCGTTTATGTCCGTGAGGCGGAGGAGCTGATGGAGGAGGTTCGCAC
>JAFQPC010000019.1 GCA_017411935.1 Clostridia bacterium
CGGGGAAACCGTCGGGATCAAGATGATCGCTGTCCTCCATCGTAATAAAGATCGGTACGATGGGCGCCTGATTACGAACGGCAAGGGTAAAGGCACCGTCCTGCATTGGCTTTGGTTTGCGGTAGTTCCACCACATTCCTTGCTCGGGATAGATCAGGATAGTCTCTCCTCTTTGGAGCAGGACATGGATCGCTTTCATAAATTTTTTCATCGTGGACATCTGAGAGGACAGGGGCAGGGTATTGCAATGGCGCATAAAGAGACCAAAGGGCTTGGGGGGATTCGTATAGTTTCCCTCGCGAATGATCTTATAGAGCATTTTTCCGTCCATATGATCGCAAAGCGCTTTCCATACGGCGTAGTTGTCTCCGACGCTGAAATGATTGCAGGTGACGAAGCGTCCGCCCTCGACTGCCGTGAAATTTTCAATTCCTCGGACTTCCTTGATGATGAGCTGTCCGTTCTCGATCATTTTATCAAAGAAGCGCGCGCCAAAGTGATTGGCAATGCGGTTTTTGATCTTACTTGAGAGTTTTTCGTTCAGATAATCGACCTGATCGGGCATCAGCGGATAGGTTTCGGGATCGTCCTCCACGTCCAGATGCCAGAGTTCTTGCTTTTCGAGCTCCTCAATTCTTCGGAGCAGTTCTAATTTGTGTGCAGATCTTTCCATTCAACTATCCTCAACGATCGGTCAGCTTATTTTGAAATGTGACCTCGGAGACGACGATCTTGTTTGCGTGATCGAGGATCTCTTTTGCCATCTCATCTTTTTTTGCCCGATCTTCCTCACTGAAGTCTGCTTTTCTTTGACAGATCAGCTCGTAAAAGGGAGATTTTTCCGCATATTGCCAGAAATAATTTCCGTCGATGACGTCGTCGTACTGCCAAGGCTTTTTGTAAAGTGCATAGTGCACGATATTCTTTTTCCCTTCGCACGGGATCGGCATCGGTTCTTTGTTCCAACCGTTGGGCAACATGAGAATTTTATCGCGGCAAAGGTAGTTCAGGTATGCCTGATCGGGATCGAGAAGATCAAAATCATATTCGGTGATCAGTTTGACAAATTTTTGTTCGGTCTCGTCCTTGCGGAACTGCTCGAGGTTGATCATCAAGACGCCCGCGTTGAAGTAATCGTCGGGGTTAAGACCCAGCGCTTTTTCGGCATAGCGACGGAATTCGGGCGTGCTTTGCACGAACATTTCGGGGCATGCTCCGAGAATGTTGTCGCCAAGGTCGATATGATAGAGCTCCGAGATGTCGCCGAGAACAACAAGGTCACAATCGAGATACAGGATCTTGTCGTACTGCGGGAACAGGGAAGCAATGAACAGACGGTAGTACGTCACTACCGAAAAATGGTAGACGTTTTTGAAGCGGGATTTGATATTTTCCACACTTTCGGAGATATCCACAAAATCAATGACAAAGCCGTCCTTTTCCTGCGTTTTGACCTTGTCGATGTTCTCTTGGCAGAGACCTGTATTTAAAACGATAATTCTGTATTGATATTTGGGAGATGCATTGGCAATCAACGATGACACCGCAACGTCGAGAAAGGGAATATAGTTATCATCGGTAGAAAAGAAAATCGGAATTTCTTTTTGCATGTCTTCATTCCTCCATTGTTTTTAAAGTAGTTTTTAAAACCACATCTGATTGTTATTATAACACGCTTTGTCCAAAAATGCAATACTTTCTTCGATTTTTTTCGTTATTTTTTTTACGGAAGGATTTCCTTTTCACGGATTTTGTGGTATAATATAATAAATATGGAACAAACAGGGATCAAAAAGCGGAAAGAGGTAGTTATGGAACAAACGGCAAGAGCTCGCATTGATTTTTTGAGAGAGACGCTTCGCTATCACGCCGAGCGTTACTATGTGTATGATTCGCCCGAAATTTCGGATTATGAATATGATATGCTTTACGCCGAGCTTCTTCGCTTGGAGTCGGAGGATCCCGAGTATTTCGACCCTGCCTCGCCGACCCAACGTGTGGGCGGAGCACCGCTCGAAAAATTCGAAAAGGTTGTCCACTCGGTGCGAATGGACTCGCTCTCGGACGTCTTTTCGTTCGACGAGGTCGAGGACTTTTGCCATCGGATGTCCGACGAGCTCGGTCAAGCCTCTTATTCGGTCGAGCCGAAGATCGACGGTCTTTCGGTCTCGCTCGTTTATGAGAACGGTCTCTTTGTTCGCGGAGCAACGCGCGGCGACGGAACGGTCGGCGAGGACGTGACGCAAAATCTTCGTACGATCCCCTCGATCCCACTTCGCCTGCCCGAGCCGCTTTCCCTGACGGTGCGTGGCGAGGTCTTTATGCCCCGCGAGGTCTTCGAGAAGATCAACGCGGTGCGTGAAGCCGAGGGCAAGGCGCTGATGGCAAATCCGCGCAATGCGGCGGCAGGCTCGCTTCGTCAGCTTGATTCGAAGATTACCGCCGAGCGCGGTCTCGATATTTTCGTCTTTAATTTTCAGGACGGCTCTCTTTATTCCGACGGACACGCGCCCCTCTCGCATACCGAAACGTTGGACCGACTTTCGAGCCTTGGCTTTAAGGTACTTCCGATGCGCACGGTGGCAAAGACTTCTTCCGAGGTCCTCTCTCACATTGAGAAGATCGGAGAAGCGCGAGACGGACTTGCTTATGACATTGACGGCGTGGTGATCAAACTCGATCTGCTCGAGGATCGCCGCCGTGTGGGCGAGGGAACGAATACGCCGCGTTGGGCGGCTGCCTATAAATTCCCGCCCGAGGAAAAGGCAACGAAGCTGATTGACGTGACGATCGCCGTCGGACGTACAGGCGTTCTGACACCGACGGCGCAGCTTTCTCCCGTACGCTTGGCGGGTACGACGGTCAGCCGTGCGACACTTCATAATTTGGATTTTATCCGTGCAAGAGATATTATGCTTGGCGATACCGTCATCGTTCGCAAGGCGGGAGAC
>JAFQPC010000151.1 GCA_017411935.1 Clostridia bacterium
GCACGGATGGGATAAAGTTTGCTCCGATCCCTTGCAATCCGTGTGCGCCTGCGTGACCTTGAGAGAGCATAGGAGAGCTCAATGGCTCGACGGCGACGACTTTTGCGTTAGGATTTTGTTCTTTGAGATATCGGCCTGCGCCTGTGAGTGTTCCACCTGTGCCGACGCCCGCTACGAAGATATCGACGTTTCCTTTGGTATCGCTCCAAATTTCAGGTCCTGTTGTTTTATAGTGCGCTTCGGCGTTGACGGGGTTGTCGAATTGTGAGGGGATCCACGCATTTTTGCACTCGCGCGCGATTTCTTCTGCTTTTTGGATCGCGCCTTGCATTCCAAGCTCGGCGCTCGTCAGGACGATCTCTGCGCCGTACATCGAGAGCAATCGTCTGCGCTCGATACTCATAGACTCGGGCATTGTCAGAACGACTCGATAGCCGCGCGATGCTGCGATGGCGGCAAGCCCTATGCCTGTGTTGCCGCTGGTCGGTTCTACGATGATCGAATCTTCTTTGAGAATGCCTGCGCTTTCGGCGGCGGAGATCATTGCAAGGGCGACGCGGTCTTTCGCGCTCCCTGCGGGGTTGAAATATTCGAGTTTGCAGAGTACTTTTGCTTTGAGTGAGAGATCTTTTGCCAGCTTGGCGGGAAAAAAGAGAGGGGTGTGACCGACAAGCTCGGAAATGTTTTGGTAGATCATAGGTGAGACTCCTTTTGGAAAAACGTAAATAACCGTACATAGCGGTGAGAACTATGTACGGTTATCATTACATATTGTTGAGGGCTTTGGTAAACTGGCTCTTCTTGCGAGCAGCTGCATTCTTGTGAATGATTCCGCGAGCGGCAGCTTGGTCGATCTTCTTGACAGCAGCCTTGTAGGTCTCCTGAGCAAGAGCGTTGTCGCCGGCAGCGAGAGCAGCCTGATACTTCTTGATGTCGGTCTTCAGCTGCGTGCGGAACATTTTGTTCTGCATTGCCTTGGTCTGGTTGACCAGAACGCGCTTCTTTGCACTTTTAATGTTCGGCATGATTTTCTACCTCCGTTTAAATTGTAGGTGTTATAAGCGAAACGGTTGCGTATGAGAGGGTACGCTCCGTATTCTTCCATACAGTTTTATATCATACCACATTTTTTTTGAAAATGCAATAGTTTTTTGAAAAAAAGTTGAAATATTTTTTTGAGCAAAAGAAAGCAGGATCTTTGTGAGGGTACGATGAAAATGATTTGGCTCTAAAAATGTCAATTAAAAATTCATTTTGAAGTTGAAAAAATCCTATTTCTATGAGGAAGTTGCTTTTTTATATAAAAAATCATCACAAAAAAGAAAAAGAGATGTATCTTAGCGCATGGCATCGGTAGAAGAAAAACGGGAGAATGGAGTGACTTGAGTTTTTAAGCAAGAAAAATATTGAAAAATACAATATAATTTTAAAATAGCTTTTAAACAAAATGATTTGTTTATTGTTATGTGTGATAAAAAATATTATATTTTGCTTTTTGACTCTGCGAAGTGTTTTTTTTTGCGTGTCGTTTTTCTCGGAAGGAGGGCTGGATCGGTTTGATGCGTCGGAAGCATAGTGAACGGGCTCTCTGCTGTTTGGCTTTTTTAAAAAGGATTTGCGCGAAAGACAGGCATAAACTTTGAGATTTCTTGAGTAAATAAAGAGATTTGAATAAAATTACAAAAATGGAATAAAAAGGGAATAATGGAAATAAATAGTAGAAAATTGATGTTATGCGCGAGATGTGGCGAAAAAAACTGCAAAAAGTTGAAAAAAACTTTTTGTGAGATTGTAGAAAAAAAGAGCTAAAATTTGTGCATAACTTACAAAAAGCGTTGGCGTTTTGTAAGGGGGGAAAATAATTCGGAAAACACAAACGGTAAATGATATTTACTAATCAAAAGAAGAACTAAAACAAGCAATATTTTTTAGGTAAAAGTGAACAAAAATCGTAGATATTTTCTCTAAATTGACAATGGAGTGGGTAAATTTCTGTTACATTTTTAAGGAAAGTGATGTGATAATGGCAAAAGTAACAATTTTAAAAAACCTTGGTAGGTGTCAGACTTGCGACATTGGCGCGAAGATGGGGTGATGGGAGTGTGAGAATCGCTTGACTTTTTGGACGGTATATGATAAAATGTATTCATGATTTTTCGACCTCTTTGGGCTAACTATGCTCAATTTGGTCGGGCGAGCTTTCTTTTATATGGAAGAAACATGTGCGCTCGCTTTTGAAGTATTAGCTTTGGTGTTGTCTTTTGCCCGGTGGTTGCCTGCTTGGTGAAAGTGATCGCCGAGCGGGTTCCGCTGCCACGCTGCCTTTCGGCAGAGGGATCGTACTGCAAAGAAAAACGGCAAAATCTTTTTTGATGGCAACATCGAAGTGAAGGAGAAGACTCCTTCAAAAAACGTTTACAGGAGGAAAATTTGAATGAAAAAGACGAAATTTCTGAGAATAACAGCCTTTTTGTTGACGCTCGTATTTTTGTTCTGTAGTGCAGCTACCATTGTTGGCGCAAAGGTCAACGATTCGGTTTCAGACAAAACGACGAGTGACATCAAAGAGCTGTTGAATGCAATTTCGTATGGCAAGTACAGCGATAACTACGCGAACGTGCCGAAAGCAACCGAGGATGACGAGTTTACCTTGGGAATTGATGATTTCCGTGGAGATCTGTCTGACAGCGGATGGAAAATTGATGAATATGATGGCAAGGATGGCGTTTATCTTCCCAATACGGGTGCGTTTTCTTGGGCTGTCAAGCTTCCGGCAAACTACACTGCGAAGAAGTATAACGTAGAGATTGAATACTACCCTGTGGCAAATAAGGCAGCTTCCATTGAGCGTGTATTCATGATCAACGATTCGGTTCCTTTCTCTGAAGCTCGTTATATGACGATCTCTAAGATTTGGAGAAACGTGTATCCCGACGGACAGTTTGAACTGGAAGAAGGCGAGAGCGCAGACACCTATCTTACGAAGGCAGCGAGTCTGAATATTACGGCGGAAAAAGTGGAGAAGGATGGAAAAACCTTCATTAAATACAAGATGCCCGAATATTGGACGGTAGAAAATTCTGCACTGATCGATGATCTTGCGCTTCGTTTCTTTGCCGCCGATATTGATGGAAATGAGATCCGTTCGAGCTTGGTACAGGCTCCGACGTGGACGACGTATCAGTTCAAGGATTCGAGTGGATTCTATGCAGAACCCTTTGAATTTGTGATCTCTCCTGACTTGGAAGGAAATCTGAAGCTGACGTTGGAATCGGTCAACGAGCCGATCGTCATTCGTGAGATCTGTTTGACGGCTCCCGAAGATCTCGGAAGCTATGATGATTATCTGGACAGATATGAGGGCGCTCCCGACGGCTCCGGTAAGATCAAGATCGAGGGCGAGTATTTCTCGGCAACCTCCTCGCAGACGATCTACCCGATTTCGGATAACACCAGCGCGATCACCTCGCCTGCGTCTCCCGCAAAGAGCTTGCTCAACGCTATGGGCGGCGAAAAGTGGCAGGGTGTCGGTCAGTGGATCGAGTACAAGTTCTCGGTTGACAAGAGTGGTATGTACGAGATCGCTCCTCGTTTCAAGCAGGATCTGCTTGAAGGTATGTACACCTCGCGTGCGATTCGTCTGTACAGCGAAAAGGGTGCAGTAGAAGAGGGCGAATGGGGCTACTACAACGGTCTTCCTTTTGAGGAAGCAAACCGACTGAAGTTCAATTATTCGTCGGAATGGCAGGCATGCGTTCTTACCGATGGCGAGACGGATTTCAAGTTCTACTTTGAAGAAGGCGTTGTTTATACGTTGCGCTTTGAGGTATCTCTTGGAAGCAACGGCGATATCGTTCGCCGCGTTCAGGGTGTGCTTGACACTATCAATGCTGCGTATTTGAATATTATGAAGTTGACGGGTTCCAACCCTGACGAAAACCGTGACTACGGTTTCTCGCGTGTGATGCCCGACACGATGAAGGATATGCTGATGTCCGCCAACGAGCTTGAGGATATCGCTAAAGAGCTTTCTTCGGAAGCCGGAGTAAAGAGCTCGATGACGGCTACTCTTGAGGATATTGCGAGACTTCTTCGCACGATGGGTCTGAGTGACGATGCGGTTGCGAAGAACCTTGAGAACCTCAAGACGCAGATCGGTACGTTTGGTACTTGGCTCTCTGATGCAAAGACCCAGCCTCTGACGATCGACTTTATGAACATTCAAGAGCCCGGTGCTGAGCTTCCTGAAGCGAACGCGGGATTCTGGAAGTCCTTGTGGTATGAGATCGTTGGTTTCTTCCAGAGCTTCTTCCGAAACTACGACCGTATGGGCGCTCTGAGCGAGGATACCAGCAGTGAAACGGTAGAAGTTTGGTTGGCATACGGACGTGACCAGTCTCAGGTTATCCGCGGACTGATCAACAACAACTTCACGCCTGACACGGGTGTTCCGATCAACCTCAAGCTGGTTGCTGCCGGAACGCTGCTGCCTTCGATCCTTTCGAAGCGCGGACCTGATGTTTACATCGGACTTGACCAAGGAAGCGTTATTAACTACGCGATCCGTGGTGCGCTGCTTCCGATCGAGGATCTGGAGGGCTATGAAGAGACTGCCGCGAACTTCAACGAAGCGGCAATGATCGTTATGCAGATCGAGGATGCCGATGGCGTCATGCACACCTACGGACTTCCCGAGACGCAGAGCTTCTCGATGATGTTTATCCGTGAGGATATTCTGGCGGAGCTTGATATTGAGATCCCCAAGACGTGGAACGACGTTAAGGAAGCAATTCCTGTACTCCAGTCGAACAATATGATGATCGGTATGAGTGCCGATGCGAATATGTTCCTCTATCAGAGTGGCGGTGAGCTCTTCGCTGACGGCGGTATGAGAATCAACCTTGACTCGAACGTTGCACTCGAAGCCTTCAATACGATGTGTGATATGTTCACGATGTATTCGTTCCCCTATAAGTATGATGCGGCAAACCGTTTCAGAACGGGTGAGATGCCGATCCTCTTCTCGAACTACACGGCAACCTACAACCAGCTCAAGGTCTTTGCGACTGAAATTGAAGGCTTGTGGAGCTTCTATCCGTTGCCCGGATATGAGAATGAGGCAGGTGAGATCAACAACGTGGCGGTATCTACGGTAACTGCAAACGTTATGATCACCGGTTGCGATAACGTAGACGGCGCATGGGAGTTTATGCAGTGGTTCTGCGGCGCTGAGGCTCAGAAGAACTACTCGAACGAGATGGTTGCGATCCTTGGTCCTTCGGCAAAGCATCCGACGGCAAATAAGGAAGCTTTGGCGGAAATGCCTTGGACGGCAGCGGAATACGAGCAGCTCTCGTATCAGTTCCAGAAGCTCGCAGCAGTTCCGAACTATCCCGGTGCGTACATCGTTGCGCGTTACACGAACTTCGCGTTCCTCGATGCGTTTAACAATGGCGCAGACCCTGCGGCTTCGTTGAATGCTTACATTAATATTATTAATAAGGAAATTACGCGTAAACGTGCAGAGTTTGGTCTGGAGACTCTCGACTACGTAGGACAGACTCTGGCGCAGAAGCGTATGGCTCAGGCAGAGAAGGAGCTCGAAGAAATTCGCGAGGACTCTTCTTACCGTAGCGCTTATGATACGGCTTGTGATAACGTGCTGGACGAGATCGAAGGCTACAAGACCGACGATTTTGCTACCATTCGTGCGTTGGCAAACGAGCTCGAGCGTTTGAATGGCGATCTCTTCAAGACGGCAGTCAAATATTTGAGAGATGCGGCAAATGCGCTTGAATCGTACGAAGCCTATAAATAATAATGAAGAGATTTGACAAAAAATAAATGAAGGAGAGAAGAAGTATGTCCTCAAAAACGGCAGAAAAGAAAGCTGTAGCGCGGAAAGATATGACTCGTGCGCAGTGGACATGGAAAGAGATGAAGCGTAACTGGGTTGCCTACGCAATGGTTGCTCCCTTTATGCTGATCTTTACCTGCTTTACGGTATTGCCCGTGCTTTTGTCCATGATCCTCAGCTTTACTGATTTTAACCTGCTTCAAACGCCGAATATCGTCTGGCTCGACAACTACATTCGTTTGTTCCTCGACGACGACATATTCCTCATTGCAGCGAAGAATACGTTGATCTTTGCCGCGATCGTTGGTCCGGTATCTTACCTGATGGCTCTTTTGATCGCGTGGTTTATTAACGAACTTTCCCCCAAGATCAGAGCGGTTGTAACCCTGATCTTCTACGCCCCCTCGATTGCAGGTAACGTTTACCTCGTTTGGGGTACGCTGTTCTCGGCGGACTCCTATGGTTGGGCAAATGCATGGCTTGTAAAGCTTGGAATTTTATCCGAACCAATTGCTTGGTTTGAAAATGCAGACTACGTAATGCCTCTTTGTATTATCGTTGCTCTTTGGACCTCCCTTGGTACCTCGTTCCTTTCGAACATTGCAGGTTTGCAGGGAATTGATAAGGCGCAATACGAGGCAGGCGCTGTGGACGGTATTAGAAACCGTTGGCAGGAGCTGTGGTACATCACCCTTCCGAATATGAAATCGCAGCTGATGTTTGCGGCAGTCATGTCGATCACGCAGTCCTTCGGTTTCGGTGCGGTCGTTACCGCGCTCTGCGGTTTCCCGTCGGTCGATTATGCGGCACACACGATTATGCACCATCTCGAGGACTACGGCGGACAGCGTTTTGAGACGGGTTATTCGTCGGCGATCGCAGTGGTTTTGTTCGTAGTCATGATCGGATCAAACGCTCTCGTGAAGAAACTTCTTTCTAAGGTAGGTACGTAATATGGCAAAAAAGTTAAGAACAAGAAAGCATAAAGTCGTACTTGCCCGTTCCAGAGGGGGAGACGCAGGAATTACCGTGGTGCTTGCCATTCTCGGTGTCTTTATGTTCCTTCCGATGTACTACGTGGTCGTTCAGTCCTTGAAGCCTCTTGATGAGCTTTGGATGTTCCCCCCGAGATTCTACGTTTCGGACCCCACGTTTAAGAACTTTAAGGATCTGTTTACTTTGATGAGCGGAAGCTTGGTTCCGTTCTCGCGTTACATCTTCAACACGGTATTTACTGCTGTGGCAGGTACGTTTGGAAGTTTGTTCATTTCCTCGCTTGCAGCATACGCAATGGCGAAGATCAAATTTCCCGGTGGAAGAACAATGTTTAAACTCGTCCAAACATCTCTGATGTTCCATGCGACGGTTACGGCAATTACCAGCTTTATTTTGATGAGTGCGCTCGGATTGGTGGACACTTATTGGGCGATCATTATTCCCGCATGGGGTAGTACGCTGGGTCTGTATTTGATGAAGCAATTTATGGAATCGGCGGTGACCGATGCCGTGCTGGAAAGTGCGAGACTTGACGGCGCGAGCGAACTCCGCACTTTCTGGACGATCGCGATGCCGATGGTTAAGCCTGCATGGCTGACCCTGATCATCTTCTCGTTTAAGGATCTGTGGAATGCGGGTGCCTCGATCTACATTCACTCGGAACAGCTCAAATCGCTGAACTACGCAATCGGACAGATCACCGCGGGTGGTATCAAGCGTGCGGGCGCGAGTGCGGCGGCAACGGTCGTTATGATGCTCGTTCCGATCACGGTATTCGTGGTATCTCAGTCGAACATCATCGAAACGATGGGTTCGAGTGGTATGAAAGACTAATTGACAGGAGGAGAAGCAATGAGAAAATTTACAGCGATCATTTGCGTATTGTTCGCGCTTGTTATGGCATTGGCTCTTCCTGTCGGAGCCGCCACTCCGTATCAGACGTATACCTACTCGATTGACGGAAAAGCGCTCCACTCTCCCGATGCTTACACCCCCGACAAGACGATCGATGCAGCGGCAATGGGATTGAATGACTATGAGTTCTTGAAAGAATTCTATCCTTCCCTGATCCCGCTTCACGATGCGATGGAAGAGACGAAAGCAGCGGCAGAGGAAGCTCAGAGACTCTTTGATAAGAAATATGAGAACCGTCCCTCTTCCGAGCAGTCCAAGGATGACAAGGACGATTTGCAGCAAGCTTGGGCGGATGCAAATGCGGCTCAGAAAGAATACGATACCCAAATGGGTATCTACGGCAAGATCGATACTCCTTCGGATATCGA
>JAFQPC010000152.1 GCA_017411935.1 Clostridia bacterium
CAATACTGATAGAAATCGTAGGGAGAAGTCTTTTCGGGATCAAGCCAAACGGCACCCGACTGCGTCTTACCCATCTTCTTTCCCTCGGAGTTGAGGAGCAGATTGATGGTCATCGCGTACGCGTCCTTGCCAAGCTTGCGGCGGATAAGCTCAGTACCGCCAAGCATGTTCGACCACTGGTCGTCGCCGCCAAACTGCATATTACAGCCCATCGTCTTGTAGAGATGATAGAAATCGTAGGACTGCATGATCATATAGTTAAATTCGAGGAAAGAGAGACCCTTTTCCATTCTTTGCTTGTAGCACTCGGCACGAAGCATATTGTTGACCGAGAAGCAAGCACCCACCTCGCGGAGCACCTCGACGTAGTTGAGGTCGAGCAGCCAATCGGCGTTGTTGATCATCATCGCCTTACCTTCCGAAAAGTCGATGAAACGGCTCATCTGCTTCTTGAAGCACTCGCAGTTGTGCGCAATGGTCTCGGGCGTCATCATCTGACGCATATCGGTTCTGCCCGAAGGGTCGCCGATCATCGCCGTACCGCCACCGATGAGGGCGATCGGCTTGTTTCCTGCCATCTGCAAACGCTTCATCAGGCAGAGTGCCATAAAGTGACCGACGTGCAGACTGTCTGCTGTGGGGTCAAATCCAATGTAAAATACTGCCTTGCCGTTGTTGACAAGCTCCTTGATCTCATTTTCGTCGGTGACCTGAGCAATCAGACCTCTGGCAACCAATTCGTCGTAAATCGTCATAATTTCCTCCCAAGAGTTAAAAATCAATTATCTTATATATTATAACCGATGAAAACTCTTTTGTCAAGGGAAAAACAAGAAAAGGGGGCGATAAATCGCCCCCTTGGCTCGAAAGCGGTGAAATCGAGCCGAAAAAATTTTGTCAGAGTTCCTTACTTGTTGCCCTTGATCGAGTTCTCGTAAGACTCAACCATCTTCTTTACCATCTGACCACCGATGCTACCAGCCTGACGGGCGGTAAGATCACCGTTGTAGCCGTTCTGCAGGTTAACGCCAACTTCGTTTGCTGCCTGCATCTTGAACTGTTCCATAGCAGCCTTTGCTTCGGGAACCATCGTCTTATTGCTTGCCATAATTTTACTCCTTGGTTTTTCGATCGTTCGCTTGCATTCGATCGTTTGTTCCATGCGTTTGCACGAAGGACCGACGCACGCGTCATATCGTCAAACATCTATTTTCTATCTATTTTAAATTGAGTCACACTGAACGCGTGTTGTCGTCCCGTGCGCTCTGCTATTATTGTGGTCTGTAAATTAAAAAATATGAACGGCAATTTTTAACTCTGATGATGGTAATTTTTGAAAAAAGAAAGCCGACCGAATTTTTCGGTCGGCTTTGTGTATTGTTAAAAGAGGACGTGTGCGGTAACGTTGGTCGTCATGTGGCAGATGCTGTTGAAATCACCGCTCTGCTCCTTTTCACCAAAGGGAAGAAGCTACTCGTCAAGCTCCTCGATGCAGTCGAGCTTTCCGTCAACGTAGTCAAGAATTCTTCTGCGGCAAGCAGCGAGACGGTTCTTCAGACCGCCAAAGCGGAGATGCTGAACGTCAAAGCCACATGCCTTGTTGTCGAACATCCACTGCTTTTCAAAAGCTTTTTCGTGAATACCGATCAGCTTGATCGCTTTTGCGTAATCCTCCTCGGCAAGGCGGCGAAGCTCTGCCTTGTCGCCCGCTTCGTAAGCACGACGGGTCTTCAGACCGAGCTCATACTTTACAGCGAGGGCATCACACAGCGTTGCGGCAGCATTGAATACGTAAGCGTAACGGCGGTTCTTCTTTGCGGTTGCGTGAAGCTTTGCGGCGCAGTCCTCAAAGTAGGGAGCAGAGCCGGGCTTTACGGTGTAGTCAAGGTAGTCGTTGAAGCAGTCAGCAAAGAGCATATACTTTGAGGGGTTTCTCGGCTTGCCCTCGAAGGGAACGACGTAGTTGGGCAGGTCGATCTGCATAAATTCGTCAAAGTCAATGCCGATGAGGCTCTTGAACTTCTTCTTGATGACCTCTTCATCGGTCACACCCTTGGCGTACTGTGCAATGTAGAAGAGCGCGGGGAGTTGCGAGAAGTGCGAGCATTCTGCGCCCTCGTCGCCCCACATCGTCATAATGACGTTGCGGACCTTGTGCTTCTTACAAGCCTCAATTGCGGGAATCATCGAGTCGATTGAGAATTTGTTAAAGGGGCAAAGACCTCTCCACGACCAAATACCACCGGCAAACCAAGTCTTCTTCGAGAACTGCTCGTGGTTATAGAGCATACCCGAATAGTTTTCTTCGCATTCCTGATAGTAATCCCAATATACGGGAATGACGTCCTGCGGGAAAGTATCGATAATATCTTGAGGCATTTTCGTTCTGGGGATTCTTCCCACACCGTTATTCCAAGAACGGAAATACATATCCGACCACATCAGAATTTCATAGTCGTATTTCTTTGCGATCTCGCGGATGCGGTTGAGGTGGCGGGTCATCATATCGGTTGCCTTCTCGTAGCCGTACTGGGTCAGATGCTTACCGCGTCCCACCATATGTGCCTCGTCCATACCGATGTGGATCTTTCTCGATACGAAGCACTCAGAGAGCGTTGCGAACATACGGTCGATGAACTCGTAGGTACGCTCGTCGTCGATCATCAGAATATCGCCGTAGTCACGGGGAAGCTGATTCCAACGAACCGTTGCGTTGAGGTGCGCCAGTGTCTGTACGCAGGGAATGACGGTCATTCCGAGAGAAGTGGCAAACGCGTCGATCTCCTTCATTTCTGCCTTGGTGTAGCGACCTCTCATGTAGCCGAAATAAGGCTCACCGTCGATCTCGTACGTATCCTCGGTGTAGAGCATAACACAGTTATAGCCCATCTTTTTAAGCAGGGGAAGATAGCGCTTGAGACTATCAACGCTCATTACGGCGTTTCTCGACATATCGATCATAACGCCGAACGTGTCAAATTTCTTTCTCATAGTACATCCTCACTTTTTTCGTTTTGTCCTCTTGGACTTTACCAATATTATACCATTTTCTAGCGAAAAGTCAATAGAAAATCCAGAAAAGCCAACCGAAATTTTCGGTTGGCTTTTCTGGATTTAAAATAGGATCGAAGCAACGATATTGGTGGTCGAATAGCAGACGCCGTTATACATTCCGCTTTCTTCCGCCTCTCCATAAGGAAGAAGCTTTTCCTCCAGCTCCTCGATCGTGTCAAGCTTTCCGTCGGTATAGTCGAGAATGCGTTTGCGGCAAGCGTCAAGGCGGAAAAGAAGACCGCCAAAGCGCTGATGCTGAATGTCAAAGCCACAAGCCTTGTTCTCACACATCCATTGCTTTTCAAATGC
>JAFQPC010000020.1 GCA_017411935.1 Clostridia bacterium
GAGACGAATAGGTCGTTTGTGAGATCGTCATCTTATATCCCACACCGCCCGCATCAACGACGGCAGTATTGAGATCTAAATGTGCTAAAGGTCCGCTAATATAATAAAACATATTTTTTCTCCTTACTGATTTTCGCTTGATTCGTCAGGGGTGGATAGGATCGTTTTCGTTGCTTTTTCGAGCTTGATACGGTCCATGACCATATCGCGGCCACAGCCTTGGCAAACAATACGAACGTCGCTTCCGATACGAAGAATTTTAAATTGCTTCGAGCCGCAAGGATGCGGCTTTTTTAGTTCGATCAGATCGTTTAGTTTGAATTTTATGATTTCCATAAGCTTTCTAATTCATCTTTCTGTCAGATCTATTTCTTATATTTTACCACACGATCAATATTTTGTAAATAAGTATTGAAAATTTTAACAATTTTCTTGAATTTATTTGACTTAATGAAAGGATTGTGATATAATGTAATTTGAGATATTTTTGGGAGGTTGCGATGATTATACTTGGAATCGACCCTGGACTCGCAATTGTCGGTTGGGGTGTCGTAGAATATCAGGGATCAAAATTCCGTACCTTAGGATACGGTTCAATCGAGACTCCTGCGGGAATGGCAACCGAACAGAGACTTGCCCTCATTTACGAAGGCATTGGAAAGTTGATTGAAACCTATCACCCCGAGCATATTGCCGTAGAGGAGCTGTTTTTTAATACCAACCAAACGACCGGTATTCGCGTAGCGGAAGCGCGTGGCGTGATTATTATGCGCGCCTATCAGATGGGAGTTAAGGTATTTGAATATACGCCGTTGCAGGTCAAGCAAGCGGTGGTTGGCTACGGACGCGCCGAAAAAAAGCAGGTGATTACGATGGTCACGATGCTGTTAGGACTTCCTAAGCCCCCGAAGCCCGATGATACTGCCGATGCATTGGCAATTGCGATGTGCCACGCACATTCGGGAGGTTCTCGCTTGGCACAATACTACAACAAGAATTAACAGAAATGAGGATAGATTCAGATGTGGATCGCAGATCAATGGAAAGACTATGAGCTGTTGGACGCTTCCGACGGGGAGCGATTGGAGCGGTGGGGAAGTTATATTCTTCGTCGTCCCGACCCACAGATCATTTGGAAAAATACGAATAAAAACGGATCGTGGAATGTTGCCGATGCCATCTATAAGCGTTCTTCCAAGGGGGGCGGAGGTTGGACAAAAAACGACCTTCCCGCACAGTGGCAGATCTCTTACGGAAGTCTTCGTTTTGTGCTCAAGCCGATGGGCTTTAAGCATACGGGTCTTTTTCCGGAGCAGGCGGCAAACTGGGATTGGTTTTCAAAACTTATTCGTGAAGCGGGTCGTCCTATCAAGGTGCTCAACCTGTTTGCATATACCGGGGGAGCTACCGTAGCTGCCGCTGCGGCGGGCGCTTCGGTCGTACACGTGGACGCCGCCAAGGGAATGGTGGCGCAGGCAAAGGAGAACGCGGCTCTTTCGGGACTTGCGGATGCGCCGATTCGTTATATTGTAGACGACTGCAAGAAATTTGTGGAACGCGAGCTTCGCCGAGGCAATCATTACGATGCGATCATTATGGATCCCCCGTCGTATGGAAGAGGTCCTTCGGGTGAGGTCTGGAAAATTGAGGAATGCGTTGACGAGCTTGTCACGCTTAGTGCCAAGCTGCTTTCGGACAAGCCGCTCTTCTTCTTGATCAATTCTTATACCACGGGACTCTCTCCTATGGCAATGCAATATATTCTCGGCCTGAAGGTCGCCTCTCGCTACGGCGGCTATATGGAAGCGGGCGAGCTTGGGCTTCGTGCGACGGCAACCGATCTTTGTATTCCGTGCGGAGCAAGTGCGCGGTGGTATGCGTACCGATAATTTCTAGGAGGAAATACAATGGCACCCCCCTTTATCAAAATTGAAGGTCTCTCTTATCGCTATGAGGGCGAAGAAACGGGAATCCATCCCGTGTTGAACGACCTATCCATGGAAATTGAAGAAGGCTCTTTCGTTGCTGTTCTGGGGCACAACGGCTCTGGAAAATCGACCTTGGCAAAGCTTTTGAATATGATTTTAACGCCAAGCAGCGGAAAAATTTTTGTGGACGGCAAGGAGATTACCGATGAGGCAATGACCGATGAGGATGTGTTATCCTTGCGAAAAAGTATGGGAATGGTGTTCCAAAATCCCGACAATCAGCTTGTTGCAACCATCGTTGAAGATGATGTCGCATTTGGCCCTGAAAATCTTGGAATTCCATCCGAGGAAATCCGCGCTCGCGTAAACGAGGTGCTTTCCGACGTGGGAATGCTTGAATACGCAACGCACGAGCCACACCGTCTTTCTGGTGGACAAAAGCAGAGAATTGCGATTGCGGGAGTCCTTGCAATGCTTCCCAAATGTATTATCTTTGATGAATCTACGGCGATGCTCGATCCGATCGGTCGCAAAGAGGTAATGGATGCTATTTTGCGTTTGAATCGTGAAAAGGGAATTACCGTAATTATGATTACGCATTATATGGAAGAAGCGGCACTTGCTGACCGTATTCTGGTATTACACGACGGAAACGTTCTTTTGGACGGAACGCCCTCTGAAGTGTTTGAACAGGAAGCGCTTCTGAAATCCTGCGGATTAAACGTACCGCAATGTACGGCACTCGTTCATCAGCTTCGCGAGCGTGGTTTGTCGCTCGAAGGAGCTTGCGTTTCGATTGAGCAATGTGCGGATCTTTTGGTTAAAATTTTGAAAAAGGAACAGTAATATGGCTGAAATCAAATTGGAGAATCTTTCCTATTTTCACGGAAAAGATACTCCGTATGAAATCAAGGCGTTGGATTCGAT
The DNA here is from genome assembly GCA_017411935.1 of Clostridia bacterium. Lineage (GTDB taxonomy): Bacteria > Bacillota > Clostridia > Oscillospirales > CAG-272 > HGM12713. The sequence continues at coordinate 2,856 of JAFQPC010000020.1, forward strand.
CAATCTGACGATTCCGAGTGGAATGGTGACGGGTCTGATTGGTCATACGGGTTCGGGAAAATCCACGCTGGTACAAATGCTCAACGGAATTTTACGTCCTCACGAAGGAC
>JAFQPC010000153.1 GCA_017411935.1 Clostridia bacterium
GAAGATTGCCGAGAAAATTCATACAGGGTCCCATGATCGAACCCCACACGCGCGCCAAAATACTGCTCTTTTTGAGCTCGCCGCTCGTCACGCAAAATTCGTCGATCGCCTTTTTCTCCTTGCCGTACGCGACCACCGTTTTGTACGAGGTCACCATTTCCTCGACCTCGCCGTTGAGAGCACCGAGAAGCTTTTGCCGACGAACAAAATATTTCCGCATAAACTTGGCAAGATTTGCCGAGATCGTGATCGTCAGCGGAATCGTCAGACAGGCAATGAGCGCCATTACCCAGCTGTAATAGACCATCATCGCAAACGCGCCGATGAGCGTGAGCACACTCGAAATGAGCGACGCGATCGACTGAGACACGGCATTCGAGACGTTTTCGACGTCATTCGTCATTCGCGACATAATGTCACCGTGACGGTGCGTGTCGGTATATTTGATCGGCAGACGCGAGATCTTACGGAAGAGATCGTTTCGCATCATATAGACGGTATTCTGCGACAGCTTTGCCGCAAGAAGTCCCTGCGAAAATCCAAGTACCGCGCTGATGAGGAAAAGAACACCCATCACCGCAAGATAGCCGACCATCGTATCGAGATCGACCGACAGTCTGCCGTTCGGATCGACCGAGATGGTGTTGATCGCCGCACCCTGCAAGGCAGGTCCTGCGAGATCCGAGATCGTCACGACCGCCATAATCACGATCAGACCAATAACGAGAAGCTTGCTTTTTCCAATGTATTTGAGAAGTCTTCCCAGCGTTCGGCGAAGATTCTTCGGCTTTTCCTTATGGACGCGAGCGCCCATCGGACCGCCGCCACCGCCGGGACGGCGCATATCAGGCATCTTCGGAGGCATCGCGTCACGCTTTTGCGTTCCTTGATTATTCATGAATCGCCACCCCCTCATCCTCGATCTGCTTCATCTGCGAGCGATAGATCTCACGGTAGGTCGCGCTCGTACGCATCAGCTCGTCGTGCGAGCCGATCGCAACGATCGTGCCGTCCTCAATCACGGCAATTCGGTCGGCATCACGCACGCTGGCAATTCTCTGCGCGATCATGATCACCGTCGCATCACGAAGATGTTCGCGAAGCGCACGGCGAAGCTTCGCCTCGGTCGCAAGGTCGAGTGCCGAGGTCGCGTCGTCGAGCAGAATGATCTCGGGCTTTCTCACGAGCGCGCGCGCGATCGACATTCGCTGCTTCTGTCCGCCCGAAAGAGAGGCTCCCTTCTCGGCAATATAAGTATCGTAACCATCGGAAAATCCCGAAATAAAGCCGTCGGCTTGCGCGATCTCTGCCGCCACACGGATCTCGTCGTCGGTAGCATCAGCTTTGCCCCAACGAATGTTTTCGGCAACCGTGCCCGAAAAGAGCTCGCTCTTTTGCATCACGTAGGAGATCTTCGAGCGAAGCTCGGAAAGGTCATATTCGCGAATCGGTGTCCCGTTCACGAAAACCTCGCCCTCGATCGCATCGTAAAAACGCGGAATAAGAGAAACGAGTGAGGTCTTGCCCGAACCCGTCGCGCCAATGATAGCAAAGGTCTCGCCGCGCTTTACCTCAAAATTAATATCGTGCAGCACAGGTCTGCCGCTTGCCGACGGATAACGGAAAGCAACGTTTTGAAAGGAAACGGCGATCTCACCGTCCGTCGCTCCCGACTCTCCCGAGACGATCACAGGCTCGGAATCAAGCACCTCTCCCACACGCTGGATCGAAGCCATCGCACGAGAGATCGAATGGAACAGCATCGTTACCATCATAATTGACATAATGACCTGCGTCACGTAGGTCACCGCTGCCATGATCGTACCCGCGCTCATCCCCGTGCCAGCGACGTTGTCGATCTCAAATCCGCCGATGAGAATGACGGCGATCACCGCCGCGTTCATCACCACCGTCAGCACGGGGTGCATCACCGCCATCAGCTTCTGCACGCGAAGATTGGCGTCGCGAAGCTCGGCGTTTGCCTTTTCAAAGCGCTCGTATTCATAGTCCTCGCGCACATATGCCTTGACAACGCGCGCCCCCGTCACGTTCTCTTGAACGACCGAGTTGACGCGGTCAAGCTTTTTCTGAATTTTTCCGAACATCGGAACCGATTTTGTCAGAACGATCGCAAGCATCAGCGCCATCACGGGCAGTGAGCAAAGAAGCACGATGCCGAACTTGATGTCGAGCGTGCAAAGCATGATCGTTCCACCGATAAAGAACATCGGCGAACGAACGAGCATACGCAGAATCATCTCGGTAAATTCGACGATCATCGTAATATCGTTGGTCATACGCGTGACCAGCGAGCCCGTGGTAAATTTGTCGGTCTGCTCGATCGAGAGCGACATTACCTTGCGGTAAGCGTCACAGCGCAGATCGTCGCCAAGTCCCTGCGAAGCTTTGGCGGCGGTATAGGCACACATCACGCCGAAAAATCCGCCGACGAGGACTACCACAAGCATCAAAATGCCAAAGGTAAGAATAACTTCCATCGAGGTATACGGACCCGCGCCGTGCAGCAGCGACATCACAAAGCTTCCGAGCGGCGACTTCGAAACGTTGCCCGACGCGTTGATGCCGTAGTCCACGATAATGCTCATCAGCTTCGGCAAACAAAGGTCAGCGGCAACCTCGCCGATCATCAAGAGAGGAGAAATGACGGCAAGAAAGGTGTACGGTTTTAAGTAATGAAAAATTCGCTTCATTCCTTGTCTTCTCCCTTCTCCACGTTTTTCTGTAATAGGTTATTTCGGATTTTCGGTAAAATGACCATCAGAGCCGCGATCTCGTCCTCGCTCAAATCGCAGAGCGCGACCGAATCCAAGGCTCGGATCATCTCAATATTTTTTCGGTCAAGCGCCCGTCCCGCCTCGGTCAGCGTCACGCGAACGGCTCGGCGGTCGTGCTCGTCGCTCTTGCGCTCCACCAACCCCTCGGCTTCCATCTTCTGTAAGATCACACTCACCGTCGGCGGACGCAGATGCGTCGCCTTGACAAGCTCAAGCTGGGTGATTCCGTCGCAAACGGCAAGCATTGATAACACAAGATGCGCCCCGGGCTGTGACATGACACCCTCCGAGGTGTCGTTCTGCCGCATCTGCATTCGAAAGAGCCGCGAAATTTCATTGCAAAATTTGATCGGCGTATCGCTGAGCTCCTTTCGCGCAGGCGGCGGAGCAGGCATTTCCTTTCTTCGTTTCATTCGTATGGATTCTCCTTAAAATAATTAGTTTACTAACTAATTATACCATAAAAGAAAAAAATGTCAATCCCCACCCTGCTTTTTTTGAAAAATTTTCTCCATAAAATATTGCCACATCACACGAAAATTGTAACGCATTTTTTCGCAAAGTTTGCACACCATAATAAAGCGAATCAAAATAAAAATTCGCAATCTCCAAGAGCATAACCACAGCAAAAAACAGAAAAACAGGAACGGAATCATGGCACAAAGACAAAGCAAGCAACTGAGGGCGTTTTCCTTTCTCCTGATCGTTGTATTTCTCTTTCTCTCTGCTTCTTTCGCGATCTCTGCCGCGTCAGTTCCGACGGCAGGGGGCGAAAAATACCAAAATCTGAAACTCACCGTAGGCGGTGTTCCCTTCGGAGTTAAATTTATGACCGAGGGAGTGCTCATCGTCGGAATGAATGAGATCCCAACCAAGGACGGCAAAAAAAATCCTGCCTATGAAGCGGGGCTTCGCGTCGGAGACCGCATCCTAAAGCTCGGGGGGCAAACGATTCTCGGCGCGTCGGAGCTCGGTGAGATCGTTTCAAAAAACGGCGCAAAACCGATGAGTGTCGTCTACGTCCGCGCGGGCAAGGAACAAACGGCAAAGCTCACACCCGTCTATTCGACGGCAGAAGCACGCTACGTGACGGGGATTTACGTCCGAGACGGTGGCGCTGGCATCGGAACGCTCACCTTTATCGTACCCAAAACGGGCGCGTTTGCAGGTCTCGGACACGGGATCTGCGACGCATCGACGGGAAAACCGATCCCGATGCAACGAGGCTCGGTCGTTGACGTTACCATCAGCGGTGTCGTGCGCGGACTGTCGGGCGCACCCGGTGAGGTCAAGGGCTATTTCAGCTCAGGAAAGACAGGAACGCTCCTCGGAAATACCGAATGCGGCGTGTACGGTGTCCTCGCAAAGCAACCGAAAAACCTCTCCGAGCCGATCTCGGTGGGACTTCGAAACGAAGTGACCGAGGGCAAAGCAAAGCTTCTCTGCACCCTCGACGACGGAGTCCGCCGCGAATACGGCATCGAGATCTCGGAAATTCAGCGTGACGCCACGGGCAATAAATGCTTCACCGTCAAGGTCACCGATCCAGCGCTTCTCTCCAAAACGGGGGGGATCATTCAAGGAATGAGCGGCAGCCCCATCGTCCAGAACGGAAAGCTCATCGGCGCCGTCACCCACGTCCTCATCGGCGACCCCACCACGGGATATGGCATCTTCATCGAAAATATGCTCGATCAGATGGGCGATTTGATAGCGTAAAAACGGGAGGAGCAAGCCCCTCCCCTACCGAAACCACGCCGTAGGGGCGACCATCAGTCGTCCGAAAAAGAAGGCAATATCATTCCGAAAATAAAAATCGGTTTGATATTGCCTTTTTACTAGTCGCGTTTCGGGGATTTTTTATTTTTCTGTCATTTATTACTATTGACAAACACCCTTCAAATATTGTATAATATTATCAATTATTCAAAATAGGAGAACTACCATGAAAAAAATTCTCGCCTCAGACAGAATGGAATTTGTCCATTCTGATATTCGCGGTCCGCTCTTTTACGAGGCGCTTGACCTGCAACGTCAAGGAATTGACGTTTTGAAATTAAATACAGGCAACCCTGCGACCTTTGGTTTTCAAATGCCCGAAAGCATCTATCAGGCGATCGAGGGACAGGAACGTCGTGCACTTGGTTACTGTGATTTCCGCGGAATGGAAGAGGCAAGACAAAAGATCGCAGCGTATCATCGCTCCCGCGGTCTCGTAGATATCAATGAAAATGACGTTTTTATCGGTAACGGTGTCAGCGAGGTCGTCAACTTCGCTCTGCAATCGTTGCTCAATGAAGGAGACGAGGTACTTGTTCCCACGCCCTGCTATTCGCTTTGGAGCAATAGCGTCCATCTTTGCGGTGCAAAGCCCGTCTTCTACGTTTGCGACGAGCAAGCCGATTGGAATCCCGACTGTGCCGACATTCTCGCAAAGATCACGCCCAAGACCCGCGCGATCGTCGTCATTAACCCCAACAATCCCACAGGCGTTCTCTATTCCAAGGACGTTCTTCTGCAGATTGCCGAAATTGCAAGACAAAAGGATCTTCTGATCTTCTCCGATGAGATCTACGACCGCCTTGTGATGGACGGTCTGACTCACACCTCGATTGCCGCGCTCGCTCCCGATCTTCCTATCGTTACGATGAACGGTCTTTCCAAGTCGCACTGTCTGTGCGGATTCCGTGTGGGCTGGATGGTCATCAGCGGTCCGAAGGAGCTGACCGAGGACTACCGCGCCGCCATTGTCAAGCTCACCTCGCTCCGCCTTTGCGCAAACGCACTCGCACAGCTTGTGATTCCTGCGGCAATCGAGGATATGGAAACGCCCGCGTCGATGGTACGCCCCGGCGGACGTATTTTTGAGCAGCGCGAAGCAACGGTTCGCGAGCTCGAAAAAATTCCCGACATTTCCTTTGTAAAGAACCGCGCGGCATTTTATATTTTCCCGAAGATTGATATCAAAAAGCACAATATCACAAGCGATAAAGTATTTGCCCGCGATCTTCTGCACGCAACGAACATTCTGATCGTTCCGGGTAGCGGCTTTGAATACGACTCGCCCGATCATTTCAGAATCGTTATGCTCCCCGAGGTCGAGGTGCTTTCCGATGCCATCC
>JAFQPC010000154.1 GCA_017411935.1 Clostridia bacterium
CGCTTGTATCAGTGTGGGTGGTGTCGTTGGTATTTTTGAGCCGATCGGTCGTCCCGAGTTTACGATTTGCGGTGTTCGAATGTCGGGAGAGGTTGTTGGTGAGCTGACTACCGCGGGCGGCATTCTCGGCTCGGTCTTTACGAGCGACTATATGGAGGACCATTACGCGGGCGGTAAGATCGCGATCTCGAATTGCGAAATTTCGGGAAGCGTTTCGTCGAGCGTTGCCAACACGATCCAAGGGGTTGGCGGTATCGTCGGCTCATTTGGTGGATTTAAACGCGATTATGGCGAATTTACCGCTTACGATGGGGAGCTTCATATTCATAACTGTGTGATCGGCGGTGAGCTTTTCAACGACAATGGCATCAATCAGATTACGTCGGTGGGAGGAGTGCTTGGCACGATATCGTATCAGCATGCGGTCGTTACCGTTGAGCACTGTCTGATTACGGCATCTTTTCCGAACAATTCTGTGACGGCAAAGGACGGCACAGGTGCGGCAATCATTCTCGGAACTGCCGCATCGCATAAGCTTACGACGCTGAACGTCAACAATACCGTGACGACGCACAAAGCCTTTGAGATGGTCGGCTCGGTCGTCGCGAATGAAGAAAGCCTCGCAGTCCAACTCGTTCTCAACGGTCAAAAACGGAATGACGTGCCGGCGACCTATGATCTTGGCAGACGCAAGTATTGCGGAGCGATTACCGACGGCTCGGTGGCAACCGTCTCGCAAACTGCGGCAAAGCTGATGGTGAAAACCGATGCCGACGGCTTTATTACCAAGGTCGGCGGACAGATCACCGTGCTTGGTGTGCAGGATAACGTCGCCGACGGTGCGACGCTGACGGCATCCGATACGTATGCTGTTCGGTTTATTTCCATTACAAGTGCCAAAGGAGCGCAGTACGGTGAAATCAACGTCATCGCACGCGAAACGGCGACGGGTACAGCGCTGAAGAACTTTACGGCGAACGAAGCCAAGCTCTACGACGGACTGACGGCATATGATCATAATGGCGCAATCATTCAATCGTATCGCACGAAAGATTTTGGCGGTGAGAAATTTATTGCGCTGATCATCAAAAACATTCCCGCGGGTACGGCGTACACCTTTGAGATCACGCCCTCTTATACGGCGGCGGACGGACGAAAGGTAACGGGCGAGACTGCCTCGGTGACTTATGACCAAAACGGACAGTACGTTTCGTCGTCGCTTGACGTCGAAAAATTCAAGCGTGCTCCGACGGTACGCGTGATGTCGAGTAATATTCTGATTGCCGATGCGAGAGGATATCACAAGGACGATATTCACAACGCGACGGGTGAGGTGTACGATCCCGCCAAGGACGACGGAAGAAACTCTACGAAGATCTATAAAGACGGACTGAACTACTATTGGTATTTCCGTGACGACAATGCGGGAGAATATTTCGGACGGGAAAACGGCGTTGCCGGTACGGGCTTGATGGATGAGCCAAGAATGGAGCAGATGGCGCTGATGTACGCCGCGTATCAGCCTGATTTTATCGGTCTTCAAGAGGTGTACGGCGGTACGGTCATCAACACCACGCCAACCATCAATATGCAACAGACGCTGCTATCGTATCTCCCCAATAACTATGCCTACGTTGACTTTTCCAATAAAGTGTCGCTTGACGCGCACTATACGCCGATTCTTTACCGAACCGACAAGTGGCGGGTCATCGACAAGGACATTGCCGACGAGCAATGGGTCGAATACGCGAACGAAATGCACCGTTGGAACTGGGCGGTGTTTGAGAGCATAGAAAATCCCGAATGGAAGTTTATCGTGCTCAATCTGCACGGACCGAACAACCTTGCGGGTGCCGATACCAAGGAGTTCCAACCGACCTTCTATGCAAGATTGAACGAAGAGCTGAAGATGCTTGAATCGAAATATCCCGGAGTGGCAATTGCCGTGACGGGTGACTTTAACCAAACCTTGTCCTCGGCAATGGTCTCGACGATGCTTGCCGGAACGAGCCTTTCTCACACGATGACGCTCACCGAAAATCAAGAATATCATCCGCAGGGCATTGACCATATCTTTATTACGAGTGAGCTTGCTACGCCCGAGCAGTGCCGTATGGTGGACAATAAAATTCTTCGGAAATCGTCCGATCACAGCGCGGTCTTTACGGATTTCGTTTTGAAAAAGAAAAAGTAAACTACAGAAAAACCGCAGTTGCGAGATGTTTCGCAACTGCGGTTTTGTTTTGACTTTTTTATTCCTCGGAAATTTTCTTTTTGTATTCTTCCATCAAGAGGGCGGGGAGCTCGAAGCGTTTGATCTTCTTCGAGGTATTTTTGGGAAGCGCCTCGTCGCGGACGAGTAGCACGTCGATGCGCTTATAGGTCTGGACGATGGCATTGACGTCCTCGACAGCAAATTTGACGAGCTTTTCCACGGCGGCACGTTCTGCGTGTTTGCCGAGTGTTTCCTTGGCGTAATCCATATCGGGAACGATGGCTGCGACGATGTCGTAGTCTTTTTTCTTTTCGTTCTGAATGCCGAGCACCGCGACTTCACCGACAATCGGATTGCGCGAGAGATAGGATTCCAGCTCCTCGGGGAAAACGTTCTTTCCGTTTGCCTTGACGATGACGTTCTTCTTTCTTCCCGTGATGATGAGAAATCCGTCGCGGTCGATATAGCCGAGGTCTCCCGTATGCAACCAGCCGTTTTTCTTGACCTCGGCGGTCAGATCGGGTCTTCCGTAATATCCGAGCATAACGTTATCGCCGCGGTAGCAGATCTCGCCCGTACCGTCCTCGGCGCAGTCGATGATCTTCAGCTCGCCCTCGGGGAGCACGAGTCCTGCGGAACGGTCATTGAAGAATCGGTCGTGGTTGACGGCGGCAAGGGGTGCCGATTCGGTAAGGCCATAGCCCTGAATGATATTCAGACCGAACTCTCTCATTCCCGCGATAATATCGGGATCAATGGGAGCGCCGCCCGAAACGAGCAGATCGAGCTTTCCGCCGAAGGACTGATGGATCTCGGCAAACGCCTTTTTCTTGGCTGCCATTCGTGCCGACGCGGGTTGGATCTTATTCGTCAGGTTGATAACGGTGCGTACTTTTTTCTCGATGCCTTTTTTGCGGATATTTGCCCAGATCTTGCGGTACATTGTTTCAATGAGAAGCGGAACGCAAAGCATCTTCGTAGGATGAACCTCTTGTACGTTCTTCATAATATAGCGCACTCCCTCGGAGAATGCGACCGACGCGCCTTGCGAGAGCGGATAGAGAAATCCGCAGGTACATTCATAGACGTGGTGCAGAGGAAGCACCGACAGCGCGCGATCCTCGGGGGTGATCTGAACCATACGAGCGAGGTTCTGAACCGTGTGACAGATGTTTCTCTGTGAAAGCATAACTCCCTTTGACGTGCCCGTTGTGCCCGAGGTAAAGATCAGCGAGCAGAGGGCATCAACGTCGATCGAGAGATCGGTATATGCCACGCTTCCGTCAGAGAGCGCGCTCGATCCTTCGGCAATGAGTGCGGGGAGCTCGGAGAACGAGATGCGTGTTACTCCCTCGTCGAGCTCGGAAAGTTTTCCTTCGTATTTCTTGGAATAGAGAACGAGCGAGGCTTCCGAGATGCGCGCAATGTTTGCGATCTCCTCAGCGGGAATTTCCTTATCGACGGGAACGACGACACCAAGTCCGCAGGTGACGGCAAGATAGGAAAGACACCAATGATAGGAGTTCTCTCCCGTGACGATGACGCGCGCTCCCGCAAAGCCGCGCTCTGCGAGCGCCGTACCGAGCGCAAAGACTTCATTTTTCAGACGCGCGTAACTGTACGCGCGGTATTTTCCGTCGATCTTTTGCAAAAAGGCGGGGCGTGCGGGATAAAGACGCGCGCTTTCCTCGAGCATTTCACGGAGATCGTGAATTTTTTTTGTGGGATACAGCTTGTAATGTGCCATAACGTACCTCATATTTCTTAAAATTGAGCGCTCAACATTTGAGTTCTCAACAATTATATCATATTTTTTTGTGTTATGTGTGAATTATATGTTAATTTCTAAGAAAAATACGGTGGTTTGAAAAAAATAGTTCTTGGAGTGATAAAATTCGTGCCGAAAGAGAATACTACCAAAAAACGATAGTAACAAAGGAGAGAAACTGTGAAACAACCGAAACAACCGATCGCATCGCCGCTTCGCGGACGCGTTCTGCCGCTGTCCGAGGTTTCCGATCCTGTCTTTTCGGATCGGATCCTTGGAGATGGATGTGTGATCCTTCCCGAGGACGGGAATATTTACAGTCCTGTGGACGGAGTGATCTCCTCGATTGCCGAGACGCGCCATGCCTACGGATTTTTATCGCGTGACGGGATCGAGGTGCTTGTGCACTTTGGACTCGAGACCGTCTCGCTTGGCGGGGAAGGATTTCGTTCGCTCAAAAAAGAGGGCGACGAGGTCAAGAAGGGAGAGAAGATCGCCGAGGTCGATCTTGCGCTCCTGAAAGAAAAAGGGATCTCACTGATGACCCCCGTGCTGATCTGTAATGCGAACGAGGGGGATTTGGTAACGCTGCGTGCCGCGCAAGATTCGACGGTGAGTGTGGGAGATGCTCTCATTGAGCTTACCCGTCAAAAGAAAAGCAAAAAAACGAATTCTGCCAAAGGGAAGAGCTTTGACTTTTTGCAACGCCTTGGCAAGGTATTGATGGTCGTTATCGCCGTGATGCCTGCGGCAGGACTTGCCATCAGCCTTGGAAAGCTGCTTGCGCTTGTCGGCGGGGATCTCGGCTGGCTTATGACGGTCGGCGCGATTCTGGAGAACATCGGTTGGGCGATCATCGGAAATCTGCATCTGCTCTTTGCCGTTGCCATTGGTGGATCGTGGGCGCGTGACCGCGCGGGGGGCGCGTTTGCGGCGGTGATCGCATTTATCCTCATTAATAATATTACGGGTTCGATCTTCGGGGTCACAAGCGCGATGCTTCAGGACCCGAATGCCGTAACGCATACCCTTTTTGGCAGAGAAATTGCCGTGGACGGTTATTTTACCTCGGTGCTCGGCTCGCCCGCACTCAATATGGGTGTGTTCGTTGGCATTATCGCGGGCTTCCTCGGCGGAATTCTTTACAACAAATATTACAATTTCCGAAAGCTTCCCGACGCGCTTTCTTTCTTTAACGGTAAGCGCTTCGTTCCTCTCGTTGTGATCGTCTGGTCGGCGCTCGTGGCACTCGTGCTCGCCATTGTTTGGCCCGTGGTTCAGCACGGCATCAATGCCTTTGGTGTTTGGATCGCAAACTCTGCCGACACCTCGCCCGTGCTCGCTCCCTTTATTTACGGAACACTCGAGCGTTTGCTTTTGCCCTTTGGCCTGCATCATATGCTGACGATCCCGATGAACTACACCTCGTTTGGCGGAACCTATCTCATTCAGACGGGGGCATCGGCAGGTACGACGGTCTTTGGACAAGACCCTCTGTGGCTCGCTTGGGTGACCGACCTTATCAATTTCAAGAATGCGGGCGATATGGCGGCGTACGAAGCTTTGCTGACGGGAATTACGCCCGCGCGCTTTAAGGTAGGACAGATGATCGGCTCGACGGGACTTTTGCTCGGCATTGGTCTTGCGATGTTCCGCCGCGTTGAGCCCGAGAAGCGGAAGAGATACCGTTCGATTTATTTTTCGGCGGCACTCGCCGTTTTTCTGACGGGCGTGACCGAGCCGCTTGAATTTATGTTTATGTTCTGTGCTATTCCGCTGTATCTTGTTTATGCGGTCTTGCAAGGGGCGGCATTCGCGCTTGCGGGCATTGTGGATCTGCGCTTGCATTCTTTTGGTAACGTTGAGCTTGCCACGCGACTTCCGATGTCGATCAGTGCGGGACTTGGACGCGATCTGATCAATTTTGTGATCGCGTCGGTTGCCTTCTTTGCCATCGGCTATTTCGTGGCATATTATATGATTGGAAAGCTTCGTTACGCGACCCCCGGACGTCTTGGCAACTATATGGACGAAAATGCCGAGGATTTTCGGGCAAAGAGTCCTTCGGGCTCCGAAGCGCAAAAGGACAGTCAAGCCGAGCGAATCATTGCCTTGCTCGGCGGACGGGAAAATATCGTTCTCGTCGATTCCTGTATGACGCGGCTGCGCGTTACGGTCAAGGACGCGGCGCTCGTTGCCGAGGAGAGTGAATGGAAACGGGAGGGCGCGCTGAGTCTGCTCAAAAAGGGTGACGGTATTCAAGCGGTCTACGGTCCAAAAGCTGACGTACTGAAATCCGATATTAACGATGTGTTATAAGGGGACGCGTGTACCTTTTCTTTTGAAAAAGAAAAGGTACCAAAAGAAAACTGCACGGAATTAGTAATTGCTGTTGCCGTATTGGTTGTGCAGAGTTCGGCTTTCTGAGGAACAAAACCGTCGGACAGTACCTACCGACGGTTTTGGGATGCGATTTGATTAAAAGTTATGATAATAAATTTAGGATGTTGATGAAAATGAAGCTTTTGACATTCAACACACACAGTCTTGTTGAGGGACGGGGCGAGGAGCAGATCTCGGTACTTGCCGATGCCATCCTTTCGGAAGGATTTGACGTGGTAGCGCTCCAAGAGGTCAATCAGCCGAAAGATCGTGCGCCGATGTCGGAAGGCGCATCGGTGAAGCAGGGAAATTTCGCTGCCGAGGTGATAGAAAAGCTTGGTAAGGCGGGAGAAAAATATCACTTCTCGTATCTGCCTATCAAGCTCGGATACGAAAAATACGACGAGGGTCTTGCCTTTCTTTGCCGCGCGCCGATCATCGAGACACGGAGCATTCTTCTGAGCAAGCCCCGATCGTATATTGATTGGAAAAAGAGAATGGCGCTCGGCATTCGCTGTGAGGGCTCGGACGAGTGGTTTTGGAATCTTCATATGAGCTGGTGGGAAGATGCCGACGAGCCGTTTTGCGCTCAGTGGGTGCGGCTGTTACCGCACCTTTCGGCGGGGCAAGTTTTTTGGCTTCTCGGAGATTTCAATAATCCCGCCGAGGTACGTGGAGAGGGGTATGATCTCTTGCGTGAGTTTGGACTTTTCGATGCCTTTGCGGCGGCAGAGAAGCGTTGTGGTGAGGGAACGGCACGCTCGGGGATCGACGGTTGGCACGGGAAAGACGTGCCTTGCGAGCTTCTTCGGATCGACCAGATCTGGGCGAGTCGACCTTGGCGGATTTTGGAATCCCGTACTCTTTTTGATGGGGTTCGGTATCCCGAGATCTCGGATCATTTCGGTGTTGCCGTGACGGTAGAAAACAGTTGTGAGGAGAAAACAGAATGAAACGCGAAGCAGGAATTTTATTGCCCGTCAGCGCCCTGCCGTCGAGGTACGGTATCGGCGGATTTGATCGGGCGGCGTATGAGTTTGTGGATTTTCTCCGCGAGGCGGGGCAGAGTGTTTGGCAGATCCTTCCCTTAGGTCCTACGGGCTACGGAGATTCGCCCTATCAGTCTCCCTCTGCTTTTGCGGGGAATCCGTATTTTATTAGTTTGGAACGGCTTTGCGAGGACGGACTGCTCTCGGAAGAAGAATGCCGCGAGGCGGACTGCACGTCCGATGACGGCGGCGTGGATTACGGGGATCTCTATGAAAAGCGAAACCGACTTTTGCGCAAAGCATTTTCCCGAAGTCGGCAGAGCGCCGAGCAGCTTCGGTTTGAAGAAGCGCATCGGGCTTGGCTCGAGGATTACGCACTTTTTATGGCTCGGCGGATCGCTTCGGACGGGGTGCCGTCTGCCGAGGAGATGGCATATCACCGATTTTTGCAGTTTCGCTTTTTTGAGGATCTTGGGGCGCTCCGACGCTATGCCAACGGCAAGGGGATCCGTATTGTCGGAGATCTTCCCATCTACGTGTCTTTGGATAGTGCCGACGTTTGTTTCTCGCCCGAGTTGTTTGAATTGAACGCGAACGGCGTTCCCACGGCGGTAGCGGGTTGTCCGCCCGACGGATTTGCGCCGAAGGGGCAGCTTTGGGGAAATCCTCTGTACGATTGGCAAGAGCACGAACGCACGGGCTACGCGTGGTGGATCGCTCGGCTTTCGCACGCCTTTTCGATGGTGGATGCCGTCCGCATTGACCATTTCCGCGGATTTGATTCTTACTATGCCATTCCGTACGGCGCGCCCGATGCGACGCAAGGGGAGTGGCGGAGAGGTCCGGGAATGTCGCTTTTTCGTGCGGTGCGAGAAGCGCTTGGCGAGCGTGAGATCATTGCCGAGGATCTGGGATTTATCACCGATTCGGTTCGTGCGCTTGTTCGCGAGAGCGGATTTGCGGGGATGAAAATCTTACAGTTCGGATTTGACGGAGAAGAGGAGCATCTTCCGCACCGTTATGGCGAAAACAGCGTTGCCTTTACGGGGACGCACGACAATCCCACGCTTTGCGAATGGATCGAGGCACATTCCGAGGGAGAGATCGCAAGGATCAGAGAATCCCTTTGGGATTTCTTTACCCCGAGAGAGCGTCTTTATGAGGTGCTCATCGCATCTCTGATGCGATCGCCCTCACGTCTTGCGATCGTTCCGATGCAGGATTATCTTGGGCTTGGTGCAGAAGGAAGAATGAACCGCCCTGCCTCATTAGGCAACAATTGGCGTTGGCGAATGACGCGCGCACAGATGTCGGGTGAGCTTGCGGAAAAGATCTTTCGTCTCACACGCATCGGCGGGCGGTTGCCGTAGAAAAAATGAGTGTTGTCCTAATTCAATGTCCCATAACGAAGAACGCGTAGCTGTGATGTTCACGGCTACGCTGTTTTATCGGACTTTTCGTCTATTTTGTGGTAGGGGTCGGCGCCTTCGACGACCCATTTAAAAAATATCGAATGCTAAAAACGGGAGGCGAAACGCCTCCCCTACAACCAAATAGTATTCAACACCGTAGGGGAGGGGTCCCCCCTCCCACAATTTAACACTTGTTCAGAACGGGTCGTCGAGGGCGCCGACCCCTACCGAGATTAACGGAAGGCTTCGGTATGCTTCGTCAAGATATGCGAGCTTTCTCTTTTTCTGTCGCAAGAATCCTCTTGACAAACCGACCAAAAAATGGTATAATACAAACAGAAAATCAAACGAAGTGCACACAGACGGGCATGGAAAGGAAGAACTATGGGAATTATTACGATCAGCCGAGAGTTTGGCAGTGGTGGACGAGAAATTGGTAAGCGTCTGGCAGATGAGCTGGGCTATGCCTATTACGACCGTGAGATCGTCGTTGCCGTCGCAGAGCGACATGAAATGGACGAAAATTACGTGGCGTTTGCTCTGGAGGGAGGCATTACACGCACTGTTCCGTTGCATTTCGGAAGAACCTTTTCCTATTCTCCGACGATGATGGCACACGAGACCAAGTTGCTTCGCGAGCAGAATACTTTTCTCAAGGAAGTGGCAGAGCAGGGAAATTGCATCATCGTAGGACGTGCCGCCGACGTGATTCTTGCCGAATATAATCCGTTCAAACTCTTTGTTTGCGCCGATATGGCGTCGAAGCTTGCGCGCTGTCACGCACGCGCCGAGGAAAACGAGAAGCTTTCGGATAAGGCAATGATCAAGAAGATCCGTCAGATCGACCGTGACCGCAAGAGATATCACGGAATTATTTCGGATATTCCTTGGGGCGACCGCCACGGCTATCACCTGACGGTCAATACCTCGGGACGCGACGCAAAATCGCTCGTTCCGCTGATCGCCGAGTACTACCGCCATTGGCGCGCCGAGCAGGAATAATTCTTACAGAAAAATTCCCCGACAGACCGTAACACCGTCTGTCGGGGCTTCTTTTTGTAAAAAAATAAAAATTCTCTTGACATAGCGGAAAGAACGTGATACAATAATAAACGAAAGAAATTGAAAACAAACGAAAGGAAAAGGATGCCAAATGAAACAAGGAAAACTTTCGATTGCTCTGATCGGTGCGGGACGCGCGGGAATGATTCACGCGCGAAATTTCGCGGGGAGTGTGCCGAACGCGACGGTAGGCGGTGTGGCAGACCCTGTGGAAGAAGCGGCGGCAAGTGCCGCGGCAGAACTCGGCGGCTGCCGATACGAGACCGATTACACCAAGCTCTTAGCGGACGACAGCATTGACGCGGTGGTGATCGCGACTCCCACGAAATATCACTGTGAAATCACGCTCGCCGCTGCCAAGGCCGGAAAGCACGTGC
The DNA here is from genome assembly GCA_017411935.1 of Clostridia bacterium. Lineage (GTDB taxonomy): Bacteria > Bacillota > Clostridia > Oscillospirales > CAG-272 > HGM12713. The sequence continues at coordinate 10,206 of JAFQPC010000154.1, forward strand.
TGTGCGAGAAGCCAATGGCGATGAACGTCGAGGAATGCGAGCAGATGGAGCGTGCGGTCAAGGAATACGGCATCAAGCTTCAGATGGCTTTTATGCGCCGTTTTGACGCAGGCTTCTGTGCCGCCAAGGAGGCAATTTTGCAGGGGCGGATCGGTGAGGTGGTCATGGTTCGTTCCAACACGCGCGGACCGAGCATTCCCAAGCCGTGGATGTACGATATTTCCAAGAGCAACGGACCGCTTGCCGAGGTCAACAGCCACGACATTGATTCGGTGCGTTGGTTTTGTGAGAGTGAATTTTACAGCGTACACGCCATTGCGGGCAATTACCGTTGTCCTGATGCGAAGTCGGAATTCCCCGATTTTTACGACAACGTGGTGATGATCGGCGAGATGGCAAACGGAAGGCAGGGAATGATCGACGGCGCGCAGGGCGTACGTTACGGTTACGACGCAAGAACTGAAATTCTCGGAACGCACGGTTGTATTTTCCTCGGCAGAAGAAACGAAAACGAGATGGTACTTGCCACCTCCGATATGAATCAGCAGATCGAATTCGTCAACAGCTGGAAATATCTCTTTCAGGACGCGTATCTTGCCGAAGACCGTTCTTTTGTGGAGTGCATTCTCGAGGACAGTGATCCGCAGGTGACGGGCTTTGACGGAAAAATGGTTGTTGCGGCGGTCGATGCGGGAAACCGATCGATTCGTGAACGTCGCATTGTGTTGTTGTAAGCGAGGCGCGAAGATATGCAGGAAAAAGAAACTTTATTTGCAGGAGAACGGCAGGCGCAGATTCTTCTTTTGCTACAAAAGAACAGAAAGGTACTCGTACGAGAGCTTTGCGAGTTGCTTGCGGTTTCGGCGGTGACGATTCGAAATGATCTGCGTGAGCTCGAGGGGCGTGGAAAACTGCTTCGTACACACGGCGGTGCAATTCCTTGCAGTCATACGGGCTTTGAGGAAAATTCGGCGCAAAAATTCAAGCAAAATACCGAGGAGAAGCTGGCGATTGCACGCGAGGCGGCAAAGTACGTGCAGGACGGCGACACGATTGCGTTAGATACGGGTACGACTTCGTATGCGCTCGCGTGGGAGCTTCTTTCCAAAGAGCGGCTGACAGTTGTGACAAACGACCTCAAGATTGCGTTGCTCTTTGAGGAACATTCGGATGCTACCGTCATTCTTTTGGGTGGTCTTTTGCGCCGCGGTTACCACTGTACCGTCGGTTCGAATTCCGAGCAGATGATGGCAAAAATTTTTGTGGACAAGTGTTTTATGGCGACCAACGGCTTGACCGCAATCGGGGGCGCGACTACACCCAATGCCGAACAGGCGGCGATCAAGCAAACAATGCTCTCGCACGGAAATCAGGTAATTCTGATCGCGCACGGTGATAAAATCGGCAGAAACTCTCTCTTTTGTTTTGCCAAACCGGAGCAGATCCAGCTTCTGATTACCGATGAAAGTGCGAATCCGAACGAGTTGAACGCCATGAGAGAACATGGTGTGGAGATCCGTTGCGTTTCTGCTTCGGAAAAGAATGATAAGTAATATACTAATATATAATGAAGGAGAATATTTATGAAAACAACAATGACCCCCGAGGTGCTTGCGAAATATTTTGATCAGACTCTTCTGAAGGCTTATGCATCCGAGGAAGATTTTCGGGTATTTTGTGAGCAGAGTGCAGAATATCATTTCAAGATGGTCGCGATCAATTCGGCTCCCGTGAAGCTGTGTAAACGCCTTCTTGCCGATAGCGACGTTCTGGTCGGTGCGGCAATCGGCTTTCCTTTGGGACAGACGACGCTCGAAAATAAATTACACGAGACCGAGCAGGCAATTGCCGACGGTGCGGACGAGATCGACTATGTGATCAACATTGGCGCGCTCAAAAGCGGCGATCTTGCGTACATTGAGGAAGAGATGCGCGCCATCGTTTCTCTCTGTCGCGCAAACGCAAAGACGGTCAAGGTAATTTTTGAAAACTGTTATCTGACCGAGGACGAGAAGCGGACGCTTTGCGAGATTGCGCTTCGCGTTCGCCCCGATTTCATCAAGACAAGCACGGGCTTCGGTACGCCCGCCCCCGGGGTCGCCGTGGGGGTGACGGTCGAGGACGTTCGATTGATGAAAAGCATCGTCGGCGACGCGATCAAGGTCAAGGCGGCGGGCGGTGTTCGCACGCTCGCGGATGCACTTGCGATGATTGAGGCGGGCGCCGAGCGTATTGGAACGAGTGCGGGTGTCAGCATTATTGAGGAACTCAAAAAACAATCTGTATAAAACACACACATCAAAAAGGGCGGTTGCTTCAGCAACCGCCCATATTTGTTTCTTTTGCGAATTACTTGTAGAGTTCAGCGAGCTGCTGGAGTCTGTCGTACTTCGCCTTTGCGTTCTCTTCACCCTTGGCAAAGAGTTCTTCTGCCTTCTCGGGGAAGGTCTGTACGAGACGAGCGTAACGGTTCTCGGACTTGATGAAGTCAACGTAGCTTGCCGTGGGCTCCTTGGAGTCGATCGTCAGCTTGTTCTCGGTCTTGGTAGGATCGTAACGGAACATCTGCCAGTAGCCTGCCTCGACAGCCTTCTTCATTTCGAGCTGGCAGTTCTGCATCGTTCCCTTGATGCCGTGCATCTCACAGGGAGCGTAGCCGATGATGATGGAAGGTCCGTTGTATGCCTCAGCCTCGGTCAGAGCCTTGAGGAGCTGGTTCATATCTGCGCCCATTGCAACCTGTGCGACGTATACGTAGCCGTAGGACATTGCGATCTGAGCGAGGTCCTTCTTGCCGATTGCCTTACCTGCTGCTGCAAACTGAGCAACCTGACCGATGTTAGAAGCCTTCGAAGCCTGTCCGCCCGTGTTCGAGTAAACCTCGGTATCGAATAC
>JAFQPC010000021.1 GCA_017411935.1 Clostridia bacterium
TCTCCTAGCTCAAAATTGCTTATATATGCGTGTTTGTGCTCAAAAATATGAAATAGTTTCAATAATATCGCCAAATATTGACGGAATATGATTGATTTGATATAATTATAATACAAATCTTTGAAAAACGCAAGGGGTTTTTTTATGAAAACGACAATGAAAGCACTCAATTTGCACGCCATCGACGATCTCCGTCTCGACACGCTTCCCGTACCTGAGCCAGGAGAGGATGAGGTCCTCGTCAAGATCGCGTACTGCGGCGTTTGCGGAAGCGATATTCCGCGTGTATATTCCAAGGGCACGTATCATTTTCCAACCGTCATCGGTCACGAATTTTCGGGTGTGGTCGAGTACGACCCCAAGGGGGAGCTTACGGGCAAGCGAGTTGCGGTTTTTCCCTTGCTTCCTTGTTTTGAATGCGATTCCTGCAAAGAGGAGCGTTACGCGCTCTGCTCGAATTACGACTATTACGGCTCTCGCCGTGACGGCGCGATGGCAGAATATCTTGCCGTCAAGCGCTTCAATCTGCTGATGCTTCCCGATGACGTCAGCCTTGCCGCAGGCGCGATGTGTGAGCCCTCGGCAGTTGCTTGTCACGCAACAAAGAAGCTCGGTGACGTTTCGGGCAAGACCGTGCTGATCTCGGGCGCAGGTCCGATCGGAATCCTCGCTGCAATGTTCTGCCGTCACAGAGGCGCTCGGAAGGTCTACTTCTTTGATTTGGACGATGCTAAGATCCGCGCTGCCGAAAAGCTCGGATTTTACGAGTACACCGACGATATCTCGGTCGACTGTGTCGTCGAGGGAACGGGCGCAGGTCCTGCGCTTGTTCGTTGCCTCAAGGCACTCAAGCCGTTTGGAAAGATCGTGCTGATGGGCAACCCCTCGCGCGGCATTGAGCTGACGCAGGCGGACTATTGGCTGATCCTTCGCAAGGAGCTTCAGGTCTTCGGTACGTGGAATTCGTCGTACGGTGAGCGCGAGAACGACTGGCGTGAGGCGATCGACGCGATGGGCAAGGGAATTATTACGCCCGAAGTGCTCATTACGCACAAATTCTCTTTGGAAGACTATCGTGAAGCGTTTGAGCTGATGCGCGACCGCAAGGATTTTTATCAGAAAGTGATGCTGGAGGTAAAGTAAGATGAAAAAACAGATCTCTCCTTCGATGATGTGTGTGGATTTTATGAACATTGCGGCGGATCTTGCTACGATGGAAAAGCACGGCATCGAATACTTACATATTGATATTATGGACGGCGAGTTTGTCAACAACTACACGCTCGGTACGGACTTTTGCAAGGTAATGAAGAAAAACTCGAGCATTCCGCTCGACATTCACCTGATGATCGAGAAGCCCGAAAACAAGCTCTCTTGGTTTGAGTTTGGTGAGGGCGACTACGTTTCGGTGCATTACGAGAGCACCAAGCACATTCAGCGCGCGCTGCAACAGATCAAGCAGAGAGGCGCAAAGCCGATGATCGCGCTCAATCCCGCAACGCCTCTTGAGGTGCTTGAGTGGGTACTTCCCGACATTGATGCCGTGCTTCTGATGACGGTCAACCCCGGCTTTGCGGGACAGAAGCTCGTGCCGCAGACGCTCGAGAAGATCACTGCTTGCCGCAAGTTCCTCGATGAGAGGGGATACACGAACGTCGAGATCGAGGTCGATGGCAACGTCAGCTTTGAGAACGCGCGCAAGATGAGTGACGCAGGCGCGGATATCTTCGTGGCAGGCAGCTCCTCGATGTTCGCCAAGGACATCACCCTCGATGAGGGCATTGAGAAGCTCAGAGAGGCGATTAAGTAACAGAGGGAAGGATGATGTTACTTTTCTTTCGTGGAAAGAAAAGTAACCAAAAGAAAGCAACACAATTTTATGGTTGTGTTGCTTTTTTCGTTGTGCAGACTTCGGCTTTCTGAGGAAGAAACTTGTCGGACGCTACTCACCGACAAGTTTGGGACGCGATTTTTTGAAATTGCTTTTGTGCAAAATTATAAATTCAAATTTTGATTTTTGTTCAAAATGTCGTTTTTTACTAAAAATAAAATTTTTTTAAAAATTCTCTTGACAAGAAAAGGGAATTGCGTTATAATATACGAGGTTAGAAGATGCTAACCTTAAAAATGGTGTAGTGGGAGATCGTTATGAATTTGCGAGAGGCAGAAGAAGGAAAGGAATATATCGTTCGAAGTATCGACGTCGATGACGAAGATCTCGTGTCCTTTTTGTTCTCTCTCGGCTGTTACAGCGGAGAACCGATCACCGTGATCTCGCAACGAAAGAGCGGCGCGGTTGTCTCGATCAAGGACGGAAGGTATAATCTTGACCGCGGTCTGCTTGAAGCTATTTCGATTGAAGAAAAATAATCCGCGGATTATTTTTTTGCGCACAAGTTAGCGTCGGCTAACTTACAGAAGGACATTATTGTTCAAAGGAGATAAGTCTATGAGAATTGCCTTAGCGGGGAATCCCAACAGTGGTAAGACCACCATGTATAACGTTCTCACGGGCCGAAATGAAAAAGTCGGCAACTGGGCGGGCGTTACCGTGGAAAAGAAGGTTCACCCTGTCAAGAAAAGCTTGTACCGCGGAGACGAGGAGCTTCTGGCAGTCGACCTGCCCGGTGCGTACTCGATGTCGCCCTTTACCTCGGAGGAGAGCATTACGAGCTCTTACGTCAAGAATGAAGCTCCCGATGCGATCATCAACATCGTAGACGCGACGAATTTGAGCCGAAGCTTGTTCTTTACGACACAGCTCCTCGAGCTTGGCATTCCCGTGGTCGTTGCCCTCAACAAGAGCGATCTCAATCAAAAAAAGCATAATCGTATTGATGTGGCACTTCTTTCCCGGCGGCTTGGTTGTCCCGTTGTGGAAACGGTGTCGAGCCAAAAAAAAGGAGCGAAAGAACTCGTTTCGGCAGCGGTTGCTCTGGTTGGAAAAAAGCAGAGCGCACCTTACATACAAAAAGACGTTGATTTTAGCAATAAGCAAGCGGTGGAGAACGCCGACAGAGCAAGATTTGCCTTTGTCAACAAGATCGTTGCCGAGGTAGAGCAGAGAGAAACCTTTACCAAGGAGAGAAACCTTCAGGATAAGATCGACGCGGTACTGACCAACAAATGGGTAGGAATTCCGATCTTTGCGATCGTGATGTTCCTTGTCTTCCAGATCTCGCAGGCATGGGTCGGCGCTTGGCTTGCCGAGGGACTCGATATCGGCGAGACACACCTTTGGGGTCTTGTCGACTGTATCGGTTGGTTCAAGGGAATCGTTGAGGGCTGGCTCGCGAACAGCCACATTCTGTTGCAAGCCATCATTCTTGAGGGTCTGATCGAGGGCGTTGCCGCTGTCGTTGGCTTCTTGCCTCTCGTCATGGTGATGTACTTCCTGATCGCACTTCTCGAGGATTGCGGTTATATGGCGCGTGCGACGGTCGTTCTCGATCCGATCTTCAAGAAAGTCGGTCTTTCGGGAAAATCGGTCATTCCGTTCGTCATTGGCACGGGCTGTGCCGTTCCCGGAGTTATGGCGTGCCGTACGATCCGCAACGAGCGTGAGCGCAGAGCGACGGCAATGCTCGCTCCCTTTATGCCTTGCGGCGCAAAGCTTCCCGTGATTGCGCTCTTTGTCGGAGCTTTCTTCCCCGAGCAGGGCTGGGTCGGCACGCTGATGTACTTCCTTGGCATCGTGATCATTCTGCTTTGCGCGCTTCTCGTCAAGGCGATCACGGGCGCAAGACACAAAAAATCCTTCTTTATTATGGAGCTCCCCGAGTATAAGGGTCCGTCTGTCAAGAAAGCGGCGCTTTCGATGTGCCAACGCGGTTGGTCGTATATCGTCAAGGCGGGAACCATCATTCTTGTTTGTAATTTCATTGTTTATATGATGCAGAGCTTCAGCTGGCGTTTTGAAATGGTGAACGATCCCTCGCAGTCGATCCTCGCAAGCATCGGCACGCCCGTAGCTTACGTGATCGCGCCGATCGTCGGTGTCGTGGCTTGGCAGTTGGCTGCCGCCGCTGTGACGGGCTTCATCGCCAAGGAATGTGTGGTGGGAACGCTGGCAACCTGCTTTGCCTTTGAACGGCTTTTAGATGAGGATATGGTCGAGCTTGCCGAGGGTGCTAACGCAACGGGCATTGCGGGCGCGATGGGCATCGGCGCGGTTGCCGCGCTTGCTTTCCTGATGTTCAATCTCTTCTCTCCGCCTTGCTTTGCGGCGATCGGAGCGATGAACGCTGAGCTCGACAGCAAGAAGTGGCTTGCCGCGGGTGTTGGCTTGCAGCTTTCGGTGGGATATACGTTAGGCTTTGTTACCTTCTTCTTCGGAACGCTCTTTACGGGAGGCAGCTTTGAGGCTCTTTGGATGCCGATTCTCGGTTGGACGATCGTCGGCGTGATCGTGCTCGTGCTCGGTACGTTGATCGTACATAACAACCGTAAAGCTCGGGAAGAAAGCGAAGCAAAGGCATCGAAAAAAGAGACGCTCAAGGTCTGAGGGGAGAATGTTTATGACTCTGACGGATTGGATCGTCATCGGTGTGATCGTGCTGATCGTCGGCGGTGCGCTTGGATATATCGTTTGGGCGAAGAAAAAAGGACAGAAGTGTATCGGCTGTCCTGACAGTAAGACCTGCGGCGGAAGCTGCGGATCGTGCTCCTGCGGCTGTCACGAGAATGCCGAGAAAAACGAAGAAACATAAAAAGGCTCCCCCTTTGGGGGAGCTGTCGCGAAGCGACTGAGAGGGTATTGTCGTTCAGAGAACCCTCTCCGTCAGGCTTCGCCTGCCACCTCTCCCAAAAGGAGAGGCTTTTTTATGCGATAAAGAATTTATTCTTCCTCGGTCATCTTTTTCCATTTTTTTGCGGCAACAAGGCAGAGGATCGCACCCACGGTGGCAATCATAAACCACACGCCGACCGTCCATCGCCAGCCGATCTTCTCGGAGAGCAACGCGATGCCGTAAGTAAAGATCGCCGCGCCCACGTGGGAGCAAGCGTTGATCGTGCCCGAGACCGTGGAGATGTTTCCGTATTTCCGAAAGCGCTTCGGTACGTGCGAGACGAGCATCAGATTGACACCGTGCATACAGCCCGTAATCAGCGCCATCATCGCAATGGCGAGGATCGCTCCGCCCCCCTCAAAGAAAAAGAAGAGAACAAGCGAGCAGAGTGCGGCGGTCAGAAAGACGAAGCACGCGCAAAAGACCTCATTTTTGAACCATTTTTTGTAGATCGCACCGACGACGGTGAAAGCGATACCGCTGAAGATCGCAAGAATAACGGTGCAGAAGATCGCCGTGCTGTTGCCAAAGGTAAAGACCTCGGCAAGATACGAGGGCATCCACGCGGTAACTCCGTCGCGGAGCATTCCTTGCAGCATCACGCCAAGCGCAATGAGAATGATCGGAAAGATCGCAAAGGCGGGGAAGTGCATTGTTTGCTTTTTTGCGGGACCTCCGTCCTCGGCAAGGCTTGGTGATTCGACCGAGATCCGTCCTTTTTGCAATCCCCACGATACGCAACCGATCAGACCGACCGTACCGCAGACGAGGAAAACGACCTTCCACGAGCTGACGAGAATGATGAGCGGCGCGATGAGATAGATCAGAATGGTGGCAAGCGAGGTGCCCCACGAGATGAAGATCTGTGCCGAGCCGTATTCCTCACCGTCAAAGTTGGCGACCATAATACGGACGATCGGCGGCCACATCATTGCCTGCGCAAAGCCGTTGATGCCCCAGAGAATTGCCATCGAGAGCACCGACTGCGAAAAGAGCGGGAAAATGAGGTTGACGGTGGTCGTCAGGAGACTGCCGAGAAAGATCATATTCTGCGGCTTGAATTTATCACCGAGACGACCGTTGATGATCTGCCCGAGTCCGTACGCTATCGAGAGACAGATGAGAACGACCGAGAGGGTGGACTTTTCAAAGCCCGTGTCGGTGACGACCTCTTGAATGATCGCGGCGAGATTGACGCGTGTCATGTAGCTTGCAAAATAAACGACGGTCAGCGCCCAGAGGAGCGGACGCCCTGTGAGCGGTTTTTTCTGTGATAAGCGCATAAAACAGAAGCCTTTCTTGATGAAATACACCCTAATTGTATCATGTGGGATGTGAAAAGTCAATAGATGTGCGACTCTTTGCGAAACGATCACAACGATGTTATTTTTTGAGTGATGCTTCTCGCAGCATTGCCGCGTAGGCTTCGGGAATGTCTCCCTCGGTGACAAGAGCGTCGATGTCGGAGAGATGTCCCATATTATAAAAATAGGTTTTTCCGAACTTCGAGGAGTCGCAAAGCAAGACCTTTTTCTCGCACGAAGCGAACATCACCTTACGCAGATTGGCTTCTTCAATGGCGCGGTCGGTCATCTGTCCTGTCCCGGAGAGTCCGTGGCAGGAGAAGAAGAAAATGTCGGCATTGATCGTTTTGACAAAGCTTTCGGCTTGCTCGCCGACGTAGCAGAACGAGCGGGTGATCATCTGACCGCCCGTCGAAAAGGTGCGCACGCCGTGTTCGGCAAGCGAGACGGCGGTCTTCGCTCCGTTGGTGATGACGATCAGATCCTTGAAGCGCGAGAGGTAAGGAACAAGGTGGTAAGCGCTCGTCGAGCCGTCGAGCATCACGACCATTCCGTCGCGTACCAGCTCTGCCGCTTTCGCTCCCATCACCGTTTTGACCGAGCTCTTTTCCTGCTCGCGCAGAAGAAAGGGGATCTCGCGGTCGGCTGCGCCCATATTCAGGATCGCTCCGCCGTAGCGCTTGGTGATAAATCCCTTTTTGTGCAGTTCGGTAAAATCGCGCCGTACCGTCGGCTCACTGACCGAAAGGAGCTTCGCAAGCTCACGCACCGTCAGGTCGGGCGTTTTTCGTAATTCCTCTAAAATTCGCTGTTGGCGTTCCTCGATCATCATAATTTTTGAAAATCTCCGTGATTATTTGTGATTATTTCTGGCGAGAAAAATGATTATTTATAAATATTCCCGTCCTCTCTTGACTTTTTGATTAATTTATGGTTCAATTATAATATAGAAATAAAACTTTGTCAAGTCTCTTGACAAAAACAATAGGAGGATGATGATGAAAACTACTGCCGTTCGCCTTTACGGCGCAAACGATCTTCGTACCGAGACCTTTGAGATTCCCGAAATTACCGAGCGTGAGGTGCTTCTGCGCGTTGTGACCGACTCGCTGTGTACCTCGAGCTACAAGGCGGTCGTTCAAGGACCTGCGCACAAGAGAGTTCCCGATGACATTGCCGAAAATCCGATCATTATCGGACACGAGATGTGCGGTGAGATCATTCAGGTGGGAGACGCGATCAAGGATCAGTGGAAGGTCGGACAAAAGGTCGTTATTCAGCCCGCGCTCAAGCTCGAGAGCGGTCACGACGTCGGATATTCTTTCCCCCTCATCGGCGGTAACTCGATCTACGCGATCGTGCCCGAGATCGTCATGGAGAAGGGCTGTATGATCCCTTACGAGGGCGACAGCTTCTTCAAGGGCTCGCTCACCGAGGCACTTGGCTGTATCGTTCGCGGATACAAGGGCTTCTATCATACCGATTATACGAACTATCACCGCACCGACGGCGCAAAGAAGGGCGGCAAGATCGCCATTCTCGGCGGCGCAGGACCGATGGGTATCGGAACGGTCGAGCTGGCGTTCGGTTATGCAGGCGCTTCTCAGGTCGTCGTTACCGACCTCAACGAAGACCGTCTCGCTTACGCGGAATCGAAGTGCACGGTCGAGAATGCCGCAAAGCACGGCTGTGCGCTGACCTACCTCAACACCTCGAACCTCGAAGATCCCGTCAAGACCCTCATTGAGATGTCGGACGGCGGCTTTGACGACGTTTTCGTGATGGTTCCCGTGCCCGCCCTCTTTACGATGGCAGAGGCGATCTGTCGCTTCGACGGCTGCGTGAACTTCTTCGCAGGACCTCCCGTACACGATCTTCAGGGCTCGCTGAACCTTTACCGCGTTCACTACGACGGAATCCACGTTGTCGGAACGGCAGGAAGCATTCCCGAGGATACCGTGGACACCATTCGTCTGATCGAGGAGAATGCGATCAACCCCGGTTGCATCGTTTCGCACATTCTCGGTCTGCACGCCGCTGCCGACACGCTGATGGCAATGGCAAAGCCGAGCGGCGCAAAGAAGGTCTGCTACAACGAGCTCGACCTGCCGCTGATCGCGATCGACGAGCTCGCCGAGTGGGGCAAGAAGGATCCGATGTATGCCGAGCTTGACAGGATCGTCAAAGCAAACGGCGGTCTGTGGTGCGCAGAGGCAGAAAAATATCTGCTGGCACACGCACCGAGAATCTGACGGAGAAATAGCGAATGAAAATTATTACCATCACCCTCAATCCCGCCTTTGACGTGCATTGCTTCTCGGAGAATTTTCAGCCCTATCACGAAAATCTCGCGAAGATCACGGCAAGTGAGGCGGGTGGCAAGGGGGTCAATATCTCCCGCGCTCTGACGGTGTGCGGCACTCCGAACCTTGCGTTCGTCGTGCTCGGCGAGGAGAACGGCGAGAGTTTTTCCCGCGCGATGAGTGCTGACGGAATGAGCTATCGCACGGTTTCGGTGCAGGGAAGGATCCGTGAGAATATTACGGTACATACCGATCACGCCGACGAGACGAGAATCAGTTTTTCGGGATTTGACGCGCCCGCCGATCTGCTTTCTCAGGTGGAGAATGCTCTTTCGGGCGAGATCGACGGCGAGACGGTGGTGACCTTGACGGGAAGAAATCCGTCGGGCGTTGGCATTGAGGAGACTAAGGCTTGCTTGCGCCGCTTTGCCGAGCGCGGCGCGAAGATCGTTATTGATTCGCGTTCGTTCAGTCTTTCGGATCTCGTCGAGATGAAGCCGTGGCTCATCAAGCCAAATCAGGAAGAAATTTCCGTCTATCTCGGACGCGAGATCGGGAGCCTTTCCGAGGTCATCGAGGCGGCAAAGGAGTTGCACGAGGGCGGAATGGCAAACGTGATGATCAGTCTCGGATCGCAGGGAGCGCTGCTCGTCTCGGACGAGGGTGTTTTCTCGGCAAAACCGCCGAAGATCGAGGCGCTCTCGACCATCGGTGCGGGCGACAGCTCGATCGCGGGCTTTCTTGCGGCATCTGCCGAGGGGCTCAGCGCAAAAGAGTGTCTTTGCCGTGCCGTTGCCTACGGAACGGCGGCGTGCCTGACCGAGGGAACGAAGCCCCCGCGCCCCGAGGACGTCACACGCGTGATGCGCGAGATCGAAATTCAGACAATGTAAAAGAAAACGTAGCCGTGAAA
>JAFQPC010000155.1 GCA_017411935.1 Clostridia bacterium
ACGGGAGGAGCACGCCCCTCCCCTACCAAGTTTGGCAAAAAAACTTTCTTGTGGTGCGTTAAGTTACCGCAAGTCACTTTTTTTCAAAATCCCCTTGACAAGAGGAAAATATTCTTATATAATATATAGGTAAGAAATGAGGGAGTAGTCGCGCGCATTTGCGCGTAGCAAGTCAACAACCACGGTCGATACGACTTGGCTTGCTTTAAAGAACCAGACTCAATATACGTTTGCGCGTATATTGGGCTTTTTTTGTGAAAAAATAAAAAATTAAGATATAGAAAAGACGAACGTAGAAAGGAACTTCTTATGGAAATCTTGTATGAAAATCTGTTGCTTCTGTTCCAGAACGGCGGTTGGCAGAGAATGGTGATGTGGCTCATCGGCGGGCTTCTCATTTATCTTGCCATCAAAAAGGATATGGAGCCGACACTTCTTTTGCCGATGGGATTTGGCGCGATCATCGTCAATATCCCCGCCATTTACAACGGAGCACTCTCGACGCTCTTCTCGGCGGGTATTTCGAATGAGCTGTTTCCGCTGATCCTTTTCATCGGTATCGGCGCGATGATCGACTTCGGTCCGATCCTCTCAAACCCCAAGCTGATGATTTTCGGCGCGGCGGCGCAGTTCGGTATCTTCTTTACCTTCTCGCTCGCGTCTCTTTTCTTCGAGCTTCCCGAGGCGGCATCCATCGGTATCATCGGTGCGGCAGACGGTCCTACGGCGATCGTCGTGGCACAGAAGCTGCTTGGTAACGCGTCGCAGATCACGGGTGCGATCATGGTGGCGGCATATTCGTATATGGCGCTCGTTCCCGTCATTCAGCCCCCGATCATCAAGCTCCTGACCACCAAAAAGGAGAGAATGATCCGTATGCCCTATCAGCCCAAGAACGTGTCGAAGACCACGCGTATTCTGTTCCCGATCATCATCACGATCATTGCGGGACTGATCGCGCCCGAATCAATCGACCTCTTAGGATTTTTGATGTTCGGTAACCTCATTCGTGAGTGCGGTGTGCTCAACTCGCTCTCCGAGACGGCACAGAAGGTGCTCGCGAACCTCATTACCATCTTCCTCGGTATCACGGTCGCAACGCAGATGACGGCAGACAAGTTCCTGCAGCCTGCGACGCTCCTCATTCTCGGACTCGGACTCTTTGCCTTTATCTTTGATACGGCAGGCGGTATTCTCGTTGCGAAGCTGATCAACCTTTTCTCCAAGAAGAAGATCAACCCGATGATCGGCGCGGCGGGTATTTCGGCGTTCCCGATGTCGGGACGTGTCGTGCATAAGATGGGACTCGCGGAGGACCCGCAGAACTTCCTTTTGATGCACTCGATCGGTGTCAACGTCTCTGGTCAGATCGCGTCTGTCATTGCGGGCGGACTGATCCTCAGCTTTATGCTTTAAGGAGGGAATACGATGGATATTTTCGGAAAATTCAGTATAGAACGCTTTGTTTCTTCTCTTCAGTATATGTGGCAGGGAATGCTCTGCATCTTTATCGTGATCGGCGTGATCATTCTCGCAACGGTTGCGATGAACTCGATCTTCGCAAAGCTTGCGGACAAGAAGAAAGAGAAAGAAAGTCAAGAATAAATCTTCGTTTGGCGGCTCAAAACGAGCCGCCAAAATTTTTTTAAAAATTTTTTCAAAAAACTATTGACAAACGAAAAAAGTATGATATAATATAATCAAGAACGGTTCTCAATAAGGAGTGAGTATTAAAATGGCAACGAAAGAAACCAATCAAAAACGAAATACTCTGCAAAAGAGAATCGTCCACGACGTCTTTTGCAGTTTGCACAATCATCCCTCTGCGGGAATGGTGTATGAGGCGGTTCAGGAAAAATTCCCAGGCATCAGCCGCGCGACGGTCTACCGACTGCTCGCCGAAGCGGCGGAAGAAGGGAAGATCCAACGTCTCAAACTGGTCGATGCCAACGACCGTTACGACATCACGCTGGGCACGCATCATCACGTGGTGTGTCGCTCCTGCGGCGCTGTTGCTGACGTAAATCTGGAGGTCGATCACGAGCGCCTGACCGACAAGGCGGAAGGACACGAGGGATTTCTCATTGAGGACTGTCACCTCGAGTTCGTTGGGCTCTGTGAGAGCTGTCGCAATCAAATTTAAAAATTTTTTTAATCAAAAAGGAGATCAAAGATTATGGCAAAGTTTGTATGTTCTGTATGCGGTTACGTTCACGAGGGAGACGCTGCTCCCGAAAGATGCCCCCAGTGCAAGGTTCCGGCAGAGAAGTTCAACAAGATGGAAGAAAATAAGCTCTCTTGGGCGGCAGAGCACGTCGTCGGTGTAGCACAGGGTGCTCCCGAGGATATTATGATGGATCTGAGAGCGAACTTTATGGGTGAGTGCACCGAGGTTGGTATGTACCTTGCAATGGCAAGAGTGGCACACCGTGAGGGTTACCCCGAGATCGGTCTTTACTGGGAAAAGGCAGCTTACGAAGAAGCAGAGCACGCTGCAAAGTTTGCTGAGCTTCTCGGTGAGGTCGTTACCGACAGCACCAAGAAGAACCTCGAGATGAGAGTTGCCGCTGAGAACGGCGCAACCGAGGGCAAGTTTGACCTCGCAAAGAGAGCAAAGGCACTCAACCTTGACGCGATCCACGATACCGTTCACGAGATGGCTCGCGACGAAGCTCGTCACGGCAAGGCATTCGAGGGACTGCTCCAGAGATACTTTGGCTAATTAAAATACATCACATCTGTCAATGACAGAGAAGGAGACGACAATGAACGATAAGATCAAGGCACTGCTGAATGAGCAGATCAATAAAGAGCTTTATAGCGCGTATCTGTACGTAGATATTGCCAATTATTATGATGAATTGGATCTCGATGGCTACGCAAACTATTATATGGTACAGGCACAAGAGGAGCGCGACCACGCACTGCTGTTTATGAAATATATGCAGAACAACGGCTGGAAGGTCACGCTGGAAGCAATCGCAAAGCCCGATAAGACATACGGCAACATTCTTGATCCTCTTGAGGTTGCCGCAGAGCACGAGCGCTACGTCACCTCGCTGATCAACACGATCTATCACGAGTGCTACGAGGCAAGAGATTATCGTACGATGAAGTTCCTTGACTGGTTCGTTGACGAGCAGATGGAGGAAGAGGACAACGCGGATTCGATGATCAACCGCTACAAGCTCTTTGGAAGCGATCCCAAGGGTCTGTACGCCCTCGATCAGGAATACGCAGGTCGCGTTTATACCGCACCGAGCCTCGTTCTGTAATTGAAAAACTATCAAAAAAAGGAGATAAAACCGATGAAATACGTATGCCCCTGCGGCTATGAATACGATCCCGCCGTCGGCGATCCCGATAACGGCGTCGCTCCCGGCACGGCTTGGGAAGACGTCCCCGCCGATTGGGTCTGCCCCGTTTGCGGACTCGACAAGGATTCGTTTGACGCTGTGGAATAATTGAAAAATTAAGGAGCGAGCTTCGGCTCGCTCCTTTTTTTCTTTATGCTTTTTGGAAATCACATTTCAATGATAATGGAAAGATCCCCTATGTTGTAACGAAAAGAGCTGCTACGCAAGGGATTATTTATTCGATAGCTTTTCAATTAGAAGTGCCAAGCAATCTAAAGATTCATCATCAAGAGCAGTTATTTTTTTCGTTATCTTTCGTATTTTCTCGGGAGATTTGATATCTTCCTTGAAAAACTCGGCAGGGGTGATGCCAAGATACTCACAAATATAGAAAAACATCGACATGGACGGAAGTGCTTTTCCGCTTTCAATATTATTGATATATCCGGGGTTTTGTCCTATCGACAGGCTCATGTCGCGCGCCGAAACATTCATTTGGTTGCGCAACCGAGCCAAACGAAGCGAAAAATCCTCTTTATACATTTGCGTTGCCTTTCATCATTGTTTTTATATTATATTGTATCACATACATATAGAAAAATTATTTGAATAATTCCGTAGAATTGCTTGACATATAGGAAATAATATGATATAATTAGAAAAATTGCAGAATAAAAATGATTTATGTCGTTTAAAATTGGCGTTCAATAGAAAAAACGCAAAAAGATCCCAAAAAACTTCAGTATCGCGTTTTGATATGGAGATTAGGAGAGCATAAAATGAAAACGTTAATCCCAAGATGTCCATCGTGTAATAACGCACTTGAGCAAAGCGTTCAGGTCTGTGAATACTGTGATAGTCCCGTCGTTATTACATCCTTTTCAACGCTTGGCGGGATGTCTGCCCCAAAGGTAAACAAGTATGCAAATGCATATAAAGATATGATTTCAGAAAATCCGGACAGTGAGATTTTAGCCATCTCTCTTGGTATGTGTTTTATGAGATTGAAGCTTTATGATAAGGCTTACGAAGCTTTTGATAAAGCGATTTCCGCTTACACCGAAAATCCTGAGGTTTATTTTATGGCGGCAGTTTGCGCTCTTGGGGGCAAGAAGGCGTTTCTTGCCGGCAAAGCAAATGTTGACAAGGCAATTTCAATGCTTAAGATAGCGATAGACATAGAGCCTCGTGGAATTTTCTATTACTTTGACGCTTATCTGAGATTCGATTTTTATAAGAGAAAAGCGTTGAATATAAGACCCGCTTATACTGATAGTCTTATGTTGGCCAATCGGCTTGGCTATTCTCATGCGGACGTTCAAACGCTTTTTGAGCTCCTCGGTGTTGAAGCTCCCGCAGAGCTTGGATAAGGGGATACATAATTTAAAAGTAATCGTAACTGAGAGTTGCGATTATTAAAATAAAAAACATTTATAGGGAGGAAATCAGACATGGCAACAAATAATGCAATGTATGAATTCAATCAAAGACTCAAGGGTAAGACGCCCGAGCAGGAAGCGGTAATCAGATACTTCACGGGTATGAAGAAGGGATGCTTTGGAAAGCTTATGACAGACAGTGAGTACGATAAGCTCGTAGCTGATTATCTTACAAAGAACGGTAATTTCAAGCAAAAGGCAATTTCCAAGATCGGTCTTGACGAGAGCGAGATCTCTCTTATTCAGCCCGTTTGCATTCAGGGTTATTACTTTGATGCTAAGAGAGCATATTCCCGTTACGGTGACGACTCCAAGTGGCGTTCTTCCGCATATCAGGTATCTTGGCTGTTCTTCTCGGAGACACAGGTTTACCTTTATCAGTACACCTTTAACTTCGACGAGAACGGAAAGAAGGAGTCGTCTGAGGAATATTTTTACAAGGACGTCGTTAACTTCTCGACGACGGAAGAGAGCATAGAAAAGGAAGTTTGGATCACGCCCAAGGCGGGTTGCCTCAACAGGAATCCTCTTCCTACGCTTCAGCGTAAGGAGATCAACACGGTTCGTCTTTCGATCATCGTTCCCGGCGACAAGATGTACTGTGCAGCTAACGTTGAGGACGATTCGTTCGAAACCTCCATTAAGGGTATGAAGAACCTCCTTCGTGAGAAGAAGAATAACGGTTAATTCTTAAGCTCTTACATCTTTTGTGATATGAAAAACATACCGAGTCTGGAAAATAGTGATGCGGTAAAGGATTACGTTTTAATACGTCCGTTAACACGACCGAAAACCAGCATATTCAGAGCAATGATATACGTGATACTTTTTCTTGTATCGGTTGCTGTTCTGTCGTCTGCCTGCTATGCTATTTTTTCTGTGCTCGGTATGTTTTCTTATTTACCGAGCTCGGTCCAAAAATGGATAGAACAAAATCCCGTGGG